>JBDKHE010000126.1:0-8294 GCA_039797805.1 Verrucomicrobiota bacterium | reverse complement strand
AGTCCACGTCGTTGTAGGCCACGGGCAGCTTGGTCTCGTCGAAACCGCCGAGTTGGCGATAGAGGTCCGTCCGGGTGAGCAGGCAGGCGCCCGTGAGAGCGACGACGTTGCGCGCGGCCTGTGGCAAAAAGAGATAGCCGAGCTCCTCGCTGGGTTCGCGCTCAAAGAGCACATGCGCCAAGCCGTCGTCGTGGCTGAGAGAGATGCCCGCATGGTTGATCGTGCCGTCAGGGTAGAGGAGCTTGGCCCCGACGACGCCGACACCGGGGACGCTGAGCCAGCCGACCATGTCTTCCAACCAGCCGGGCGTGAGGGCCTCGACGTCGTTGTTGAGGTGCAACACGAGCGGCGTGTCGGCGCGGGCCGTGCCGAGGTTGACGAGACGGGAATAATTGAAACCGGCGTTCGGCACCGGATTGCGCAGCACCTCGACGCGTAGATCCGTGCGATCGGGCAGCGTGGCCAGCAGGGCGAGCGTGGCGTCGTCGTCGGAGTTGTCGTCCACCACGATGACTTTGACGGACTCGCGCGGGGTCGTGGCGGCGAGGGATGCGAGGCAGGTCTGGAGGAGATCAGCGCGGTTCTTGGTCGGGATGACAATGGTGACCGGGTTCTCGCGGAGCAGGGCGGCGTCCCATTTCAACTGATGGAGGCAGAGGGCGTAATGCTGGGCAAAGGCCGGCAGCATGGGCTCGGCGCGCAGGCCTCGGCGCGCGATGGCCTCGGCGATGCCGTTGCGGGCGGCCGCAAACAGGTAGCCCTTTTGGTCCCCGCGCGTGGCGGTGCTTTCCGCGTGGGCGCGCCAGTGGTAGCCGATGAAGGGTACGTGCACGACGTCCGCCGCGTCGATCAACTCCCAGCAGCGGAGGAAAAGGTCGATGTCCTGGGCGCCGTTGAATTCGGGCCGGAGGCGTCCGGCTTGCTCGACGATGCTGCGCCGAATGACCGTGAGGTGATGGGTGTAGTTGTGCGTGATCGCCATCTCCGGACTCCATCCGCCCTTGAACTGCGGGTCGAAGTGCCGGCCGTGGTCATCGATCTTGTCCTCGTCGGTGTAGAGATAGCCGGCCGTCGGACGCGCCGCGATGGCTTCCGCGATGTGGAGCAGCGCATCGTGCGGCAGCAGGTCGTCGTGGTCGACGAGGGCGACGAACTCGCCAGTGGCCACCTCGAGGGCGGAGTTGGTGGCGCGGGAGATGTGGCCGTTTTCGGTGCGGAAGACGGGCTTGATGCGGGCATCGACCCGGGCGGCCTCCTCGAGGATCCGTCGGACGTGCGGCTGGGGAGACGCATCGTCGGCGATGCAAAGCTCCCAGCGCGGGTAGAGCTGCTGCTGCAGGCTGGCGAGCAGCTCGCGCAGGTATTTCTCGGGCGTGTTGTAGGCCGGCACGACGACGCTGATCAGCGGCCCGCCGGCCTGCACGCGCGCGGTGGCATCCGCCTGCAGCACGGCGCGCAGACGTGGCGTGAGGCGGTTGTGCCAGCACCAGCGCGTGTAGGGATCCTGATCCTTGCGGCGGACGATGACCTCGGCGATTTTCCTTTCGCGGCCGTCGTGGAGCTGGGAGGAAAGGAGGGACTTCAGGCGGCGGATCTCGGCGCGGATCTCGGGCCAGCTGTCGAAGACGAAACGCCCGAGGAGCCTGCCGCGGAGAAAGGCGGCCACCACGCGGAAGTAGAGATACGGCGTGAACACGGGAATCGGTCCGGAGTGTTCGTCGCGTCGGTCGAGGTAGAGCCGACGGGCGAAGGCGAGGGTGCGGCTGCCGTCGCTGAGCTCGGCAAAGATCAGGAGGTTGGCCGGGCTGGGCGTGTCCTTGCGGATGTCCACGAGGCCGTAGTAGCCGGATTTCAGGGAATTGGCGTGGTCGGTGCGGTGGCTGGCGACGTCCGGACGGTCCTTGGGGTAGACCAAGCGGTTTTCGCTCAGGACCCCGGTGGTGGCGCCGAGGCGGGTGATCGAGCGGCCGACGCCAAAGATCCAGCCCGTGACCCGAAATTTCTCGTAGCCGACGTTGATCCAGTAGCCGGGGTTCTCGATGTGTCCGAGGAAGTAGTCGGCGACGGGCACATCGCTCGTGGCGGTGAGGACGTCGGCCAGCACGGCGTCGGTCTCCCGGCAGAGCTCGCGCCACGAAGCGCGGTGGAAGTGACGGTAAAGGTAATGGAGCGTCTGGTGAACCAGCGCGGCCCGGAGGACCTTGGGCGGTTTGGCCGCGTCCGGAGGCAGGCCCCAGGAATCGAGCGGGGTGCGGAAAAACTCCCGCCATTGCGCGCCATCGTGCCAGTCGAGGGCGAGTTCCTTGGCGCCGCGCCAGACCTGGACCCGCTGGATGAAACCCGTGCGCAGGGAGGCCTCGGAGCCGCCGAATAACTGTTGGATATCAGGGCGTTCCAGACCGTAGAGGCCCAAGGTGGCGCGGCGGTCGACCCGGGCCCGGATGTCCCGGCAGCGGGTGTTTTCGCCGCCATTGAGCCAGCCGACGATCTCGAAACAGGCGGTCGCGGGACGCCACGACGTGGGACTGTCGATGTGAAACTGGGGCGAGACCGGGTCGGACATGCGGTTGAAGCGAAATTAAGCGTGTCGGAGGGCAGGGGAGTAAAGCCTCTTCCGGTTGTAAAAAGTAATAGTCATTAATTCCTGTGTTGCAGTGCATGTGCAAACACGCAGGTTTCCGGCGCACACACCCCGCGTTTGGTCTACCCCGCCTCCCGCATCGTTTCCCCACAGTTCAGGGCCTTGGTCTCCGCACTCCTTCTCCTCGGATTGAGCGTGGCCACGGTTGCCGTGTGGCTGCGCAATTACGACATCCTGTGGGATCTGTTTGATTACTCGATCGTCGTGGCGGCGCCCGGTCGGATCGAAGCGGGGCTCAGGCCCTTTGCATCGATCCGGTCGCCAATGCAGTCCTCCGTGTATCTGTTCAATTACGCGACCGAGGCGGTTTTTGGGCGCACTTACCTCGCGCTTACTTTGGGTGGATTGGTGCAGGCGCTCGGCGGAGGTCTGTTGCTGCGGTGGCTGGTACGGCCCGCACTCGGCTCCTGGGGATCGACCGTGCTGACCTCGGCGGTCGTGCTGGCGGGGCTGATCCAGCACATGATATTTTTCTACAACCCGATCGGGATTCTCTGCTTCAGCTTGGTGGTTCTTGGCCTGGCGATCGAACCCCGCCTCGGCCCGGTGCTGTCTTGGCGCGCAGGTTTGGTGCTGGCGGCCGCCTTTATCGGCGGAATCAACAAATTGAATTATCACGGAGCGGCCCTGGTCATCGGCGGACTGCTGGTCTTGGGAGCTTGGGCGGGTGGTCGCCTCACGCGGCAGGATGTGGTCCGTGCAGCCTTGCTGCTGGCGATGTTCGGGTTGGTCCTGCCTCTCGGGTTCGAACTGGCCTGGACGGGAGCCACCTTGCCGCAATGGTTCCACGATGTGGTCCTGTTGCCTGGCGCGCGTCACGAGCATTTCGAGCAGGTGTTCTCTCCGGCGATCTACCTGCAGCCGGCCTTCGCGCTCCATCACCATCTGGCTTTTCCGGGGATAGGCGGTCTGGGTTTGTTGGTGCTGGTGGTCGCGGGAGGCTGGCTGCTGTCGGATGCCGCGCAGCGCCGGTGTCATTGGCTGGAATGGATCACCCGGATCACGCTGGTGCTGGCGGGCATCGTCTTGGGGGCGCTGCTCATGATCACCAACCATGAGACCGTCATGCTGACGAGTCTGGCCTACCCGGTGATGGCGGCCGCGATTTATCTCCACGGCCGGCGGGGGGGCCAGGGCTCCGGGCATTGGCTCGGAGGCACGGTCCTGGGGGCAACCTTGGTTTGGAGTGTCTGCGGTGGCTATGCCGCGTGGCATGGCTCCCGGGTCTTGTACGGTTTGAATCCACCGCCCCGAGCTGAATACGTGCGTCTGGATGCGGCCCCGGTCGGGTTGGCGTACTTCCAAGGGGTTCGGCTTCACGCCAGTCAGTTGGAAGCATACAAGATCACGGCGGCCCAACTCGCTGAGCACGCCGCGGCCGAGGGCGGTCTCAAGAACGTGCTGCTGGGGCCCGGACTCGAACTGTTCGAGCGGGGTTATCCCGAGGCGATCACCCGGGATGCACCGGTGTGGTATGATGCGGGTACCACGTTGTCCGGCGAAGACGTCGGCTACTTCCGGCAATTGCTCCACGGGGGCCGACGCCACCTGATCACGCAGCGGGGTTGGCAGGCCTGGCCGGTGGCGATCCAGCAGATGCTTTTTGAAGACTATCAGGAGGAGAATGTGGGATCCCGGGATGTCATGTATGTGCCGAAAATTCGCGACCGCGTTCCGGCGGTGAACGACACTCCGGGCCGGCTCTCGTGGAACCACTTTCATGCCAGCACCCAGTCCAACGTGTTGATCACGGCCACGCGTTATAGTCCGAACATGGAGCTCAAGGCGGGCCCGCGCGGCGGTGTCTTCGGGGCGGAACAAGACTCAAACTGGCTGCTGCCCATGGGCCCGCGCGATTTTCGCGGACAGGCGGTGGCTTGGTTGCAACCTGGCTTTGAAAAGGATCGTCAGGTCTCGTTTCGCATCATGGCGGGCGAAGGTGACGATGCCGAGTTGCTCTGGGAAACCCCGGCTTTGCTCACGGCCGGGCGCCCCTCGGTGAGCATTCCGTTTCAACTGCAGTCCGCCGGCAAGCCCCTGCATCTGCAGGTGGTGGTGGCCGGGGAAAAATCGGCCGAGGTATTCGCCGGGTGGCGCTCCGTGCTCATCACCCGCGCCGGTCAGTTGGATTCGACTCCTCCGCTACCCTACCTGAGCGATCTGCAGCGTGTGACGCCTGCGGGAGCGGATGCCACCGGGCAGCCGCTTTGGTTTGGTCGTTTGCAACCGACACCTGATCAGATCGGATGGATGACCGTTCCGGCGATCAGCTGGCGCGACTATGATGCGGCGACCCGCAAGGTGCGGGTGACCCTCGAATTCAGTCCCGACACCGGCAGGCACTGCGACTCAATGGAAATCATGCTGGCGTGGTATCGGGCCGGTCGTTTGGAGATCCTGGAAAGGAAGCAGCTGGACCTGCGCGCCGGCAACCAGCTGGTGATGGAGTCCAGCCTGCCCGAGTCGGTGGGTTGGGTCGGCTTCATCGCGAAACCGATCGGGGCAGAGGATCTCGGTGGGCTCATGCGGGTTGTTTCGTGGGAATCGCTTTAATCGTGAGGCCAGCTCGACGGTCGCTCACTATTGGGTTGGCAAGGCTCGGACGATGACCTTCCTTGCCGTCATGGATCACGCCTCCCCACGGGAGATTCTGCGAACGGAGCGTTGGCTGGCGGTGGTGTTTTTTGCCGCCGCTCTGGCCTTTCACTTTTGGGGCGTGCAGGTCGGCTGGCAGAGCAAGAATCTGCCGGGGGGGGAATTCCGGCAGGCGCAGACGGCGATTTCGTCGTATTGGATCAGGGAAGACCGCGATTTCTCACTGGCCTACCCGACGCCGATTCTGGGCAAGCCGTGGTCGGTCCCCATGGAGTTTCCCTTGTATCAATGGACGACCGTGGTCGTCAGCGATCTCACGCACTGGAGCCTGACCAAGGCTGGGCGCGCGGTGAGCATCGGCTGTTTCTATCTGCTGTTGCCGGCGGTTTTCCTGCTGTTGCGACGCTGGTCCGTGGCACCGGCACGGCGTTGGTTGATCTTGGCCACGCTGCTGACGTGCCCCCTGTATGTCTTTTATTCGCGAGCCGTTTTGATCGAGACCATGGCCCTGATGTTCAGCGTCTGGTTTTGGGTGGCGTATGAACGGGGCGTTGCGGGCCGCAGCTGGGTCTGGCTGGTCGTGGCGATGATCGCCGGTTCCGGGGCCGGACTCGTCAAGGTGACGACCTTTATGCTCTACCTGTTGCCGACGGGCTGGTGGGCGGTGACGAGGCTTTGGCAGGCACGACAGGGTGACTGGCAGCGGGAGCTGGCCTGGCTGGCGGGCGCGGTGGTCGTGCCCTTCGGCGTCACGATCTGGTGGCTGAATTTCGCGGACGCGACCAAGGAGCTGAACGTGCTCGGTCGGGAATTCACGTCGTCGGGATTGCATGACTTTAACCTGGGGACCAACGCGACGCGGTTTTCTGTGGAGATGTGGATGACAAAGCTGCGCATCATCCGGGAGCAGCTGACCTGGCTGCCGGGACTCTTGGTCTGTGCCGGACTCGCGCTGACAATCGGCCGGGCCCGTTGGCGCGAAATCCTTACCTGTCTGGCGAGCTTTGCCTCGGTGCTCCTGTTGTTCCCTGTCCTCTACGCGCATCACGAGTATTATTACGTGGCGAACACGCTGCTGTTGCTGCTTGCGATGGGGCTGGTCCTGGTGGCTTTGGCGGAGTCCGCCGTGTCACGCTGGCTGGTTTACGGAATCGCCGCCCTGCTCCTCTGCGGTCAGGGGTGGCACTATGTCGGGCACTACTATCCTTCCCAGAGGGCTATCAGCCCCGGGGGGGACGGTTTGACGCGCTCCTTGCAGGCGCTGACCAATCCGCGGGATGTGGTTGTCGTGCTCGGGCAGGACTGGAATTCGATGACGCCCTACTATGCCCAGCGGCGAGCGGTGATGCTGCGGGATGCGGCGGCCCGGGATCCCGAAAAGGTCGAGCAGGCCCTGACGGGTTTGGCCGGAGAGACCATCGGAGCTTTGGTACTGGTGGGACAGCCCGATGGGGCCCAATGGTTGATCGACCGGGCCGCGGCCCGGGGCATCGACCCGCAGCCGCTCTATGTTTGGCGTGATGCCAGGGTGTACCTGCCGCGGGCGCGCCGTGAGGAGCTGTTGAATGCCCTGATGGAAAATCATTTTCATGAGGTCCGGATCGCACCACGTGTGGAGATCCCGAAACGCGATCTTTCGGCGCGGTGGTTTGAAATGGCTTCGCTGCGGGTCTGGGAAAAAGAGAACTTTGGCGGCATGGAACCGCTGCCGGTGCGTTTCTTCTGCCGGTTCGGTCCGAGTATGGACGGGTCGAGCGGGCAGCGCATGTTCGGCGCGCATCCGGTGACCCGGCTGGTCTTTGCCCTGCCCGCCGGCGCGCACACCCTGCGCAGTGCGTTGCAAATGAGGGTGGAGGCTTATCGGCTGGACCTGCCAGATTCCGAGACGACCGATGGCGTGGAGGTGAGCTTGTTCGTCCTGGGCGCGGCGGGAGAGAAGCGGCTGCTGGCCACCCGCCTTTTCGATCCGCGACACAACCGCGATGACCGGGGCAACCTGCGCCCGTTGGAATTCAGTTTCACCCTGGAGCAGGCCGGCGAGGTCGAGTTGTACTTCGGCCCGGGTCCGGCGGGACGTGACACACGGGACTGGATCGAGCTGGGGCCGCTGACGATTGACTGAGCAGGCTCAGCGGATCTCGATACCGGCCCAATAGGCCCAGTCATTGGTCGGATTCCCCGCCGGACCGTTGCCGAGGCGACAGATGATCTCTCCAGTGAAAGGCTGCGGCAGGCTAAGCTCGATGACTTGGGGACCGCGATCGCCAGCGTTGTGCACAGGGTCCAGCTGGCGGTGGTAAAGCTGGCGTCTGACCCCGTCCGTGCCGACGGCAACGATCTCCACACTGATCCCATCGGTGATCGCTGGATGGCTGGGCGCATAGGCCCCGTCCGGGAGTCCGGCGATCGCCTTGAGATGACGCACGGCGACGAGGGGACGGAAGACCAGCTCAGAGGGTGCGTGGGCGTTGAGGATGGGGCGACCGTTGAGTTCGGCGAGGCTGACCCCGTACTGGCTGCGGATGACCGCCGGTGCGGGGGAAAAAAGCGTGGGGTCGGTCACGACCAGCAGTTCCGTCTTCAGGTTGGTGGGGAAAGTCGAGTCAGGTGCCGCCGGGAGTGCCGGCGTCGCGGACGGCTGAGACGATGGGCGGGCCTGCGACGCGCCTGTCGCCGCAGCGGGCAGATAGAGATCGTTTTCCTTGTCGCTGGAAGCCGGGATCGCGGAGAGTCCGAACCGGCTGGCGCGCTCACGGATGAAATCGGTCCGGTTTCGCAGTTTGTCGCCGTGGATGACCATGGCCGCGATTTGGCGGGGCGGCAGCTTGGCGAGCACCTGTTCGAGCACCTCGGTCTCGTTCTCGCGTTCGCCCGGGACCATCAGGGCACGGCGCTGGAAATAATAAGGCAGCAGCGGATTCCAGTCGGCCCCGTAAATCAGGACGACACCGTCAGCGGGTACCGCGTCGCGGATCACGGCGGCGAGTGCGGGGGGAGGCGGCGCCGGGTGGCGATGGTGCGAGTAATAGCCCCGGTAGTAGGCATGCAGCTGGAACGC
>JBDKHE010000125.1:0-3779 GCA_039797805.1 Verrucomicrobiota bacterium | reverse complement strand
CCGGGGGTGAGTGGTTTTCGAGGTGGCTGCTGACCCGTGGGGCTACGGCCAAGGAGGGGTGGGATTGGCGCGGGAAAGGTTTCGACTGGGTCTCAGCGATGCGATTGGGTTCCGCGCATGGCCAACCAAGTCAAGCCGAGCATGGGATGCGGGTATGTGGTGGTGGTGATACTCCTGGCCGCCGGCCTGGGGTTGCTGAAGCTGGCGGTCCAGAATTACGAGCAAGCCGGTTCGCGCTGGCAAACAGGGTCCGTCGTGCCGGTCCTGTTGGGCATCGGGCTGGTGGCGGGCGCCGCCGCCTACATCAAAGTGGCCCGGCGAATCGTCCGCGAAGCCCGGGCGGAAGAGGCGCGGCGGGTCCAGTTCCCGGCCCAGCCGTGGAAATGGCGCAAGGCGTGGCAGGGGCCCGCGATCGACTCGGACGCGGGCACCGGTGCGGTGGGCTTATGGGTGTTTTCAATCTTTTGGAATGCGATCAGTTTTCCCGGACTGTGGTTTGTGCTGCGTGAACCCCAGGCTCAGAAAGGGGCGTATCTGATCGTGCTCTTTCCGCTGGTGGGCCTGGGGCTGCTGGCGGCAGCGATCTACCACACGGTTCGCTGGCGCAAATACGGGCGCACCCGGTTCGTGCCCTCGTCGTTGCCCGGGGTGATCGGAGGCTATCTGGGCGGAGTCATCGAGGTGCCGGCACGGGTCCAACCCGAAGGGGACGGCCGCGTCGTGCTCAAGTGCGTGCGGCGCGAGGTCCGCGGCAGCGGCAAGCATCGGAGCACCACCGACAACGTCCTCTGGGAGCACGAGGAGGTGATCCCCCGGGACAAGTGGCTGACCGGCCGGGACGGTACGCGCATCCCGGTGTTGTTCTACATTCCGCCCGGTTCGGCGGCGACCGATGACAGTGATGCCAACAACAAGGTCGTCTGGCGGTTGTCCGCGACGGCCGCCACTCCCGGCGTGGATTTCGCCACGCAGTTTGAGGTGCCGGTGTTCGTCACGGGAGAGACGGCGGCCGCGCCGTCGCCGGATACGCCGTTGTTGGATGAATATGCGGCCCCGGTTCTGGACGAAGCCGCGCTGCGGGCGAGCGGGGTGCGGCGTGAGGGGGACACGTTTCACTTCGGGGCCAGTCATCTGGTGGGGACGAGAGTCGTCACCGCCGTCCTGCTGCTGGGTGTGCTTGGGCTCCTGGCCGCGTACGTCGGGCGCGACGTGCCGGGCATGGTGTGGGCGATCACGATCTTCTTCGGTCTGATCATCGGGCTGTTTGCACTGGATGTGTGGTGCGGCCGGTTCGAGCTGCGGATCGAGGCGAGAGAGGTCGTGGTGACCAAACCCCGGCCCTGGGGCACCAAGGTCATGCGGATGGCGCGGGCGGAGGTGCGCGAGGTGCGAACCGAGAAATCAATGTCCTCCGGCGAAAAACGTTTTTTCCGGCTGAGTCTGGTCGGGGCCGAAGGGGTCGACCCGGAAGTGCCGGCTCAGCCCGGCGAGCCCTTTGCCGCGCGCAAGTTGCGGTATGAGCTCGAGAAGCTGAAGCAACAGGGGCAGGTGACCCCTGCGAAGCTGGCCGAGGCCGGCGGCGACTTGTTTGCCAAGCTGAAGGCGCAGGCGAAATTCGTGGTGCCCTTTGCGAAACACATCCCGGGTCAGGCCCGGGCCGAGGCGATCGGGCGGCTGGTGCTGGGGGCGATTCAGGGAAAATAGCGCGCCGCGTGGGGTCTCTCGAATAATCCGAGATAACGCAGGGCAGAAGTCATTAGCGAGGAATGCGTAATGGCCTGACGGGAGAAGGAATAACTTTCACACCATTCCCAACACACCCCGCCCTGCCGGGCACCCCTCTTCCTAGAGGGGATTTCCGGACCAGTGGATTGGGTCCCCTCTAGAAAGAGGGGTGTCGCGAAGCGACGGGGTGTGTCAGGCTGGTACGCGAGCCTGAATAATTGCACAAATCATCCCCAATCAGAACGATCCTCCTGCAGGCCCAGCCCGAAGCATGCGACCATGAGGTGAAGAAGGTTTAGGGTACGGGCACTTCAGACGGACTCATGCAGTCAACCGTAGGGGCGCTGCTTGACGGCGCCCGGGAATTGGTTGATCGCCGGCGACCTTACGGGCGTCGTCAAGCGACGCCCCTACACCCACCAATTGGTGGAGCGAGAATGAGAGCCAAAGGACAGCTCAGCTGCATGAGTCCGGCTTCAGATTCCGGAAGATTCGTGTCGCTGGTGTTCTGCACGATGTTTTCCAGGATAATTTGGAGCAAAAAAAGGGGCGGGATTGCTCCCGCCCGAGAATCTCGGATGTACTCTCCAACCGCTTGCGGTGCGGCGGTTACACCGTCATCAGGTCCTTCTCCTTGGTGGCGAGATGGGTGTCGATGTCCTTGATCGCCTTGTCGGTGGCGGCCTGCACGTCCTTTTCGAGGCGTTTCTCGTCGTCCTCGGAAATCTTGCCGTCCTTCTTGAGTTTCTTGGCGGCTTCCATGGCGTCGCGACGGCAATGGCGCACGGCGACGCGGCCTTCCTCGGCGAGGCGCTGGGCGGTCTTGACGAACTCCTGGCGGCGCTCGCGGGAGAGGTCGGGGAAGGGCAGGCGGATCAAATTGCCGTCGACGACCGGATTTACCCCGATGTTGGCCATTTGCAGGGCCTTCTCAATGGCGCGGATCACGCCCTTGTCCCAGGGCTGGATCTGGATCATGCGGGGGTCGGGCGTGGTGATGGCGGCGCAGCCCTTGAGGGGCATCATGGAGCCGTAGGCTTCGACCATGACGGATTCCACCATGGCGGGTGAGGCCTTGCCGGTGTGGATGGTGGAGAATTCGTGCAGCGTGTGCTCCACGGCCTTTTTCATGCGGGCCTGAGCTTCAGTGAGGGTGGTGGTGGGCATGGGAGGTAGGAAGGGAGTTAAGGGTTAGAGGTTAAGTGCCATGGGGGAGGCGTTGCAACGGTAAGAGTGGGTGCTCCTAACCAACAACGCTCAACCCATAACGGTGAGCAGTGCTCACTCAGCTGTGGACGAGGGTGCCGATCTTGGCGCCGGAGACGGCCTTCTTGATGGCGTGGGCGTCGTCGAGGTTGAAGACGAGAATGGGGACGTTGTTGTCGAGGCAGAGGGAGAACGCCGTGGAGTCCATGACATTGAGACGCTGCTTGAGGGCCTCGATGAACGTGAGCTCGTCGTATTTGACCGCGTCGGGGAACTTCTTCGGGTCCTTGTCGTAGATGCCGTCGACCTTGGTGGCCTTCATGATGATGTCGGCATGCAATTCGGAGGCGCGGAGGGCGGCGGTGGTGTCGGTCGAGAAATAGGGGTTGCCCGTGCCGGCGACGAAGATGACGACGCGGTTCTTTTCGAGATGGCGCATGGCCCGGCGCATGATGAACGGCTCGGCGATCTGGTTCATCGGGATGGCGGACTGGACGCGGGTCTTGACGCCCATTTTCTCCAGGCAGTCCATGATCGCGAGGCCGTTGATGACGGTGGCGAGCATGCCCATGTAGTCGCCGGTGGTGCGGTCGACGCCGCGCTTGGCGCCTTGGAGGCCGCGGAAGATATTGCCGCCGCCGATCACGACGCAGACTTGGGCGCCGAGCTCGTGGACCTCCTTTACCTGCTGGCAGATCTGCTCGAGGGTGTCGGCGTCGATCGGGTCGGCGCCGGCCTTCTTGCCGCGGAGGACCTCTCCGCTGAGCTTGAGGACGACGCGCTTGTATTTCACTCCGGTGTGGGCGGGCGAATTATCCATAGGGCCGGATAAAATCGGTACAGGCGGT
>JBDKHE010000124.1:0-2705 GCA_039797805.1 Verrucomicrobiota bacterium | reverse complement strand
ACCGTACCCTTCAACGGGGTGTTGAGCACGATCACAAAGCCGGCGGCCTCGCTCATGTACTTGAGGACCGTCTCAAGCGGGGCGCCCCGGAAATTGAAGCGCAATCCGGCCTCGGGCCGCGTGGCCGCGGACGGGTCCGGCTCGGCAGCGGGACGCTCCGACAGCGACAGGACTTCCTGGGCCGGCAGGCCGGGCCCGATGAGCAAACCGGTGAGCAAAAGCGAAGGGGTGAGCAGTTTCATATTCATGGGTTCAATTGTTTTTGGCGCTTCTCCATCAGGCGCCGGAGCGTTTCGGAAGCATCGGCCGGAATGGCCGGGGTGGTGTCAGTGGTCCCGGCCGAAACCGGGGCGGGCAAGGCAACGGGAATCTCCTGGGCCTTCCAGTCGCCGCCCGGGGGGCGGCGCAGTTGTTGGCCCACTTTGAGGACGTAACGTTTGTCCTTCAGCGTCAGTTCGACGCCAGACTGGTCAACCTGGGTCACGGTGTATTGGTCAATCGTACCGCCGACTGCGAGCGTCCGGCGGTACGCCGCATCGCTCCCGTCAAAAAAGGCCTGCAGCCCTTGGTCGGAATGCATGGTGCCAACCAGGCTGATGACCTCGTCGCGCGGGGCCTCGACGGTCGGGAGCGAGCGCCCCACCCTCCTCGGGTTGAAGATATTCCGCTCCACGAGCAGACGGAACGAGTCGAAGGAAACGACGTCGGTCGACGCGGCCGTGCGCGCGGCCGGCTTGGATCCGGTCGTGTTGGCGGGTACGATCGGGGCCGGTCCATCCGCCCCGAAGAGCCCGTGGGGCGTCAGGCCGAGGCAAGCTAACGTAAGTCCGGATAAAAGTTGGCGACGTAGGTTCATCGTTTGGCCTCCAGGGGTGAAAGCCGGAGTCCGGTCACAACCAGCTCCAGTGCGATCTTCTGGCCGGTGTCATCCCGTGTGCTCATGGCCAGGGAATCGATGCGCAACGCCAGGGACGACTTCTCCACCTCGTAGGCAAAGCGTCCGAGCGTGGCCAGCGAGCCCGTGGCATCGATGCGGCATTCCAGCAGCGAACTGCGGTCGGTGATGCCGCGCTTCCACTGGGGCTTGATCGAACCGAGTTCGATCCCGCTCGTGCGACGGCAACGGTCCAGGGCGGTAATCAGGTCCTGCTCGGCCTGCGAGGGGTCCTTCGGAAGCGCGCGCGCCTGCATGTCCGCCCAGGTTTGCTGGAGCGATTGGGCGCGACTGATCAGGCTGGTGCCGTTGGCCACATCCGCCTCCAGGCGGGTGATTTCGGCCGCATGGCTGCGCCAGAGCGCGGTCAGCGGGGTGAAGGCGATGCGATCGAGGATGAGCAGCGCGATGCTGATCCCCGCGACGAGGAAGAGGAGACGCTGACGTTGGGAAATTTTCTGGCTCATGGTGCGGCGTTGTCCTCCCAGCGGAAATTGACGGTGAACTGCAACGGGGTCTTGCCGTGAATCTGTTCGACCTTGAGCGCCTTGACCTCCCGGGCCTTGCGCAGGAGGTCGAGAGTGCGGAGCAGACTAGCGTTGTCCGCGGCGGTGCCGCTGATGGCCACCGTGGCGGGGCCGCGGATTTCCACGGACTTGGCGGTCACGCTGCCGTTGTCCGGAAAACTCTCGGTCACGGCCCGCAGGATGCGCAGATCGCGGAAAGTGGTGTCGTACCACGGACGGAAGTTGCGGATGTTGGTCTGCACGGCCTGCAACGCGGTCACCTGCGTGGCCATGGCCTGCCAGCGGGAGCGCAAGCTGGCGCGCCGGTATTCCTGCCAGCCGAACATTCCGGCGAGAATCAGGAGGGCCGCCGCCGCCACCAGCACCCCCACCCCCATCCGTTTGGAATTGTAGCGGGCCAGCCAGAGCGACCAGCGGGTCGGACGGGGTGGCAGGAATTCCCGCGCGGACGAGCCCGACTCCAGCCACTGGCTTGCCACCGCGACGGCGAGCTGATCGGCAATGGCGGTGCGAGGCGTCCCGACCAGGCGGATCGCGAGGCCCAGGTTTTTCGCCCAGCCGCCGATGGCCGCCTGAAATGCCCCGACCAAGGTCTCTTCGCCAGCGAGGGCGAGTTCCTTGAGGCCGTTTCTTGATTCGGCCGGAATCTGCTCAACCGTGATGCGCAGCTCCCGGGCCAGGACGTCGGCCGAACCCGCAGGCAAAAAACGAAAGGCCACGAGGCCTCCGCCGCCCGTGATGGCTATGACCGAGCCCCCGGCTTCCGTCGTGACGGCGATCCCGCCCGGCGACAAGGGAGCGGCCTTGGGGCCCAGCCCGACCACGCCGACGGTGTAGCTCACGGGAGACAAATCCGCCGCGGCGAGTACCGCGCTGAGCTGGGCCAGCTGTTCCCGGCGCACGGCGAGCTGGGTCACGTGGTCGGTGGCGCCGGCGCGAAACGCGGAGCGGGCGAGCTGGAGTTCCAGCGGATCGCAGGGAAAGCCCTTTTCCGCCTCGATCTCCAGAAAGCTGTCCCGGTCGGCCGGCGTGATACCGGCCGGCAGCGGGACCGACTGGCTCATGATCCATCCGGCCGGAAGGGCGACCACGCAGGTGCGTTCACGCAGGCCAGTGGTCTTGAGAAACTCGCGAACCGCCGCGCCGGCTTGCGCGACATCCAGTCCTTCGGCCGGCAGGGAAAAAGCGATGCTGCCGGACACGCCGGCGACCAGGGCGTCCTTGCGACGGTGGACCGCGATGGC
>JBDKHE010000123.1:0-4127 GCA_039797805.1 Verrucomicrobiota bacterium | reverse complement strand
AGCCGGCCGCGGAAACGCGGACGCATCACGCCGAGCGTGGGGATCACGCCGTCACGGATGAAGAACAGGCCGCATTGCCGCAGGCCTTCCTCGGAAAACTTGCGTTTCAACATCGCGGCGGCGAGACCGCTGTCTTCCGGCGGGGCGAAGCCGATCTTGAAATCCTCGGCCAGCTCGGGCGTGAACCGACGGTTGCTGACCCAGTAGTGGCGGATGAATTCCCCATGCGGATTGGCGGCCAGAAAAGCCTGCCGGTAGTAATCTGCCGCGAGGTCGTGGATGTCGAAAATCTCCTGTCGCAGGGAGCGCGTTTCCTTGGAAGGACCGCCGGAGCCCTCCTCGTATTCGAGGGGAAAGCCGAAGCGCTGGGCGATGGCCTCGACCGCCTCGGTGAACTGCAGACCCTCCGTCTCCATCACGAAATTGATCGTGTCGCCCGCCTTGCCGCAGCCGAAGCACTTGAAGAACCCCTTGTCGGCGGACACGTTGAACGAGGGGGTCTTCTCGGAGTGGAAGGGGCAAAGTCCCTTGAAGCGCCCGCCGCCCGCCTTTTTCAGCGCCACGACGCGGATGACCACGTCATGGATGTTCACCCGGTTCTTCAGGTCGCGGATGCTGTTGGCTTTGATGACGGGCACGGGAAGAGAGGTGGGCGCGGGGTCCGGGTCGAACCGATGCGCACCACCCAGCTGGATTGCTTCTTCACCGGGCTCGCCGCAATGACAAACTGGGTCGAACGCGCGACGGCAAGGCCGCGGGCCAACGGTCGGGACGCCGTCGGGACAATAATTTGTCATTCAGTTTAAACTTTTATCCCCGGGATGGGTCTGACAGGGTGCGCGCCTGCCGGCTTTCCACCGGCGACAGCCGATCATCCATGCGTTCACTCCTCTCCCTCTCCGCCTTGCTCTTTGCCGCCGCGTTCGCGACCGGCCCTCTGTTCGCCGCCAACGAGGTCGCGACTCCCGCCCCCACGATTTGGGACCACAAGCTCGTGGATTTCAGCGACGCCGGTTACCGTTACGCCGTGGAGCAGCTGTTGCAGGAGTATGAGCGCTCCAATCATCACCCGTTGGTCCCCGGGGCCAAGAAAAAGGTGGGCATCAAGATCTATGCGGATTCCGGTCCGGGCCTGGCCACGCCCTTCGGCCTGGTGCGCGCGGTCATCACCGCCATGGAGAAGCGCGGGTTTGCCAAGGAGAACATCTTTCTGGTCGGACTGAATCCGCTGCGTCTGCGCCTCACGGGTTTTCTGCCCTCGTACTCGACCGGGATCGCGCCGTTTCCCGGCCACCCGGTCTTCGTGCTCGAATCGGGCAAGTTCTATGATCCGGTGTGGTTCTACGACAGCCCGTTGCCCTCGCGCTTTGACCCGGTGGTGAACGAGCAGGCGGCCAAGAAGGCGGCCGGCGGCAAGTCGGAGACGACCGTGGAGGAGGATCGCAAGAGCTTCCTCGCCACCCCGCTGTTCCTGGAAGCGGACTTCTGGATCAACCTGCCGGTCTATACCGACCACCCGGTGCTGGGCGTCAACGGTGCACTGGTGAACGCCACCCTCTGGAACGCCAGCAATACCTTCCGTTTCTTCAAGAGCCCGGCGACGGCCCCGGCGGCGGTCGCCGAAATGGCGGCCATTCCCGAGCTGCGCGAATCGTGGGCCCTGAGCATCGTGAGTCTCCAGCTCTACCAGTTCATCGGCGGTCCGTACTTCAATTCCCTGTACACCGTCTCCGAGCCGAAGGTCCTGATGAGTTCGGATCCCGTGCTGCTTGATTCGTTGATGCTGGTGAAAATGAACCTCGCGCGCAAACGCACGGGCTTTGATCCCATCACCGAGGACGATGCCCGCATGCTCGAGTTTGCCCGCCAGCTCGGCGGTGGCTCGACCGACACGGCCCACGCCCAGATCCAGCACGTGGGCAACTGAGGTGGCTGCGGCGACGGTACCGCGGCATCACACCACTCCCGTCTCAAGGTAGGGGCGATTGTCCCCAATCGTCCTGCATTGCCGGGCCGGTGCTCGGCGCCGACCCTACAGAGACTGCCGCAACGCCCGCGCTTCGGCCGCGAGTTCGCGGGCGGCGGTCACGAGCGAAGTCGCATCGCCGGTGATGGGCGGCGCCTCGTCGGGCACGGCAGGCGCTTTCTCATCCGGATCGCCGAGCCCGCTCTCGCGGAACCGGCGCAACCTTTTCAAGATGAGGTCGCGGATCTCCGAGCCATTGGTGACCTGATGAAAGAGGCCGAGGTGCATGTCATCTCCGCTGCTTGGCTCGTGCTTCTCGCCGCCACCACCACCTCCGGCAGACTGGACCTTCACGTCGGAAAGGCCGAGGAGGCGCTGGACCGGATTCTGGGAAACGACGACCTGCTGGATGTTGGCGAAGCTCATGGTGGACTCGCTGATGTTCCACACGCCGTACCGGATGCGCAGACTGCGGTCGGTGACCATGTACCAGCGGAGTTCGTAGTCGAGCCGTCGGACCACAAAGGTCACGGGGATCTGCAGCAGGTAGAGGAGCACACCAAGGATCTTGAGCACCCAGATGAGCGGGAAGGACCACGCGGGGAGCCACATGGCGGCCTCGACCAACGCTTGCTTGAAGCCGATCAGGCCATTGATGCGGATTTGCTGCTTATTCCTGGGCTTGGCCGTGGGCGTCGCGGGTGAGGGCGGCGATTCCGTCGGCTCACTCACGACGGCTTCTTTCATGGACTTGGCAAAATTGTCCGCGTTGAACGCCGGCGGGGGGGTGGTCTGGGCTTGATGGCGTGCCCGCACGGTGTGCTCGACATCGACGAACACGACGATCCAGAAGACGATGCCGGCGAGGGCGACCAACTGGCCGAATCCCCAACCGAAGAGGCGCAGATAGAAGTATTTCACCCCGGCGCGGAAGACCCGCAGCGAGGCCGGATCGCCATGCGGCGGGTGCGGCTCGGGCGGAACGCGCAGCCAGTGGAGCAACCAGGCGGTGAGGCGGGCGTACATGGCGTCAGCGGTCTGCGTGTTTCCGGGCGGCAAGGGCTTCCCGCACGGCGCGCAGCTCGGCGGCCGTCTCGCGCAGGGCGGCGATCAGTTCACCCTGTTCGCCCGTGGCGGGTGCACCGTTGGACACGGGGGCGGCCGGCTGATGGGTTTCCTTCACGCCGCGCATGCGTGAATACAGGAAGTCCCGCAGCGCCTCGTATTCCTTGAGGCCTTCGATGGTCATTTCAGCCGAGCTGCTGCCGGACGCCGTTTGCACCAGAATGCGGGCGAGGCCCAGCCAGCGCTCGATGAAGTTGGACTTGAGATGGATGTCCTGGATGCGGGCGTAGTTCACGATGATCTCGCGCCGGAAGAGAATGCCCCAGCTCATCGAGATGCCGTCGTCCGTGAAACGGTACCGCATCGTGTGGTAGCGGAAGTAGTAGTAGGGACCGGCGAGGATGAGCAGCGGAGGAAAGACGAGGCAGCTCAGGAGATAGTACGTGAGCAACGAGCGATCGGGCCGTTCGATGGCTTGGATCTGCCGGTCCATGGCGGGGTCAGTCATGCGGCGAGGAAAGCCTTTGTCCGGGATCGGATCAAGCCTGCGGCCATTGCAAGGGCCGGGTGAATTTCCAAGTGATCAGCCGGTAGGCTCGGATGAATCCCGTGTGGATCGTTCCCGCCATGGCAGGGCGGACACGCCGATGCCCATCAGGGCGGGTGGCGTGTCCCGGGGCACAAAAAAGCGCACGTCTCAGCGTGCGCTCGTTGATTGGTAGGGACCGGACTTGGCTCAGTTCGGGGTGACCGATACCGCCACGTTGCTTTCCCCGGCGCTGCTGCGGAAGAAGAGCGAGCCGTGACCGGGCTTGCCGCCCTGAATCGGCACGGTGACGCTGGTCGCGTTGGCCGGCACGAGCACCTCAGGCATGATCACGCTTTCGGGGGCGTCGGTCGTCACATCGATCAGCATGCCGCCCGCGGGCGCCGGCTGCGGAATCGTGAAGGTCAGGGCCTGTTGTTCGCCGGGGCGAAGCACGACGGCCGAAGGGGTGACCGAGAAGCTGATGGCATCGACCCGGAAGGTGCCGACGTTCAGCTTGATACCGGAACCCTGGACGACGAGACGGTAGTTGCGGCCCGGCTCGACGGC
>JBDKHE010000122.1:0-3198 GCA_039797805.1 Verrucomicrobiota bacterium | reverse complement strand
TCACATACAAACGGAACACCAACTCGGTGCCGACGGCAAATGAACCGAGATTCACGGTATCGCCCACCGCGTTAGCATGGTTGTTGAACACAAACCCCCATCCCTGGAGATAAAGATCATTGCTGTAGGCCGCACTGTTGCCCTCGTAGGTGGCGATGATGTCATTGGTGCTACCGACGTATACCTTGTAGCCTTCGGTGCCCGAAATCGCGATCGGGAAGGCGTGGGCGACAAGGCCCGTGATCAAAAATGCTGCAGCGACAGAGAGATGACGGAGGTTCATGGGGTGGATGGTTGGAGTGAAGGATGCTCCCTGGAGGGGAAATCAACTAGAATGCGTTAAGAATTTAGCTCACCGCATGCCAAATCACAGGCCGCGGATTCTCTGCTTCATTATTCTCCCGCAATCGATTCATCGATAATGAATAAAATTTTTCGATCAAAATGAGACCCTGAGTCATTGGCCACGAACAGTCCTGTAAATCTGTAATATTTTCCGACAGAATTACCTAAATCCAAAGAACCAGCGCCCCTGCTTCAATCTGGCCACTCCGGGCCCACTATTGAGCAAACCTCTTCATGTAACAGCCGTCGTCAGACAGCTATTTTCACCAGCGCAAAGACTACGGAGAATGGACTTGGCCAACACAAAAGGGTGAAGCCAAGGCCACGTTCACGTTGGATCCAACAATCTCCGCATGAACCGCGGCCCCTGCATTTCCCAGAAGCTGCGAGTTCGCAAGATCTCATGCACCGTGTTCTGCCACTGCACGGACGACAGGTCGCAAATGGAAGCAAACATCGGGGCGTGGTTAACCCTGCTTGAATTCCGGCTCACCCGAAGGACTCACCCTACCCGCCAGCCAGCCCCGCACAAGGTCACTGCGCACTGCTCACCGCTCACCGCTGACTGCTCACTACTCAAAACTCACCGCTTACCTTCAGCTATCCGTGGTCAACCCTCACCCGGTCTTGCCCCGCCGCTGACTCTGTGGCTCCGTGAAGCCAGCCCTCCTGCTCATGCGCCCTCGCCTGTTCGCCATTGCGCTTCTCGCCATCGCGCTCGCCGCAACTCCGGCGGTCGCCCAAGCCTCCAAGCAGGGCAGCCTGTTCTCCGCCATCGTCTGCGCCGATACTGCATTCGGCACGGCTTGGGCGGGTCTGCGGCCTGCCGCCCAAGCGCGTTTCCCGACACTCAAGCTGACCCGCGTGGAAGACCTGCACGTCACGGTCGTATACGTCGGTCCGCGCTGGCAGCCGGACGAACTGCACCGGCTCCTTCCCCTGGTGCTCATCGGGCCAGCGACCCCGACACGATTCACTTCTGAAATCGTCGCCCTCGGCGCCAACCACGAGGTAGTCGTCGTGGAACTGCACGCGCCGACCCCGGCCTGGGGCGAGGCCGTGGTTGCCGCCAAGGCCGAGCTCAACCGCCTCGGACTCAAGCAACCCGATCGCTATGATGCCCACTTCCGCCCGCATCTCACCTTGGCGCAGGCTGCTCACCGGCCGGCGAGCACTGCCGACACCGCCGAACTGGCCGCCTTCCTCACCTGGATGCAGGCGGAACTCGCACGCGATCCTCAGCAGTTTTCAATCACCCTCGGACCCGCCACCCCCGTGCGCTTCCTGCTGGCCGGCACGCCCCGACCCGCCGACGCACCGGAATATGTAACCGTCGAGGAATTCCTGAACCTCACGCCGTTGTATTGAAGCACCGGGCCCATGCGCCCCCAGGCTATCGCGAACCACTCTGGTCCCACTCCTGTCTATTCGCGTAACGACAAGAGTCTGTTGTAGGGGCTGTGCTGGTCGCCGCCTGCAGATTCAGGGCATCTGCCTGGACTCACCTTGGGTGCCCAGCTGGTCGCACACTGCTCACCGCTCACTGCTCACTAATCACCGCTCACCCCCGCACTTTTCCGTGTCAATTCCCCTCGGGCATCGCTAGACTGGCGTCAATGCCGACTCCCCATTCAACCGGTGACGCATCCGCTCCGATCGAGCCGCGTCCGGAAACCACCCCCGAGACCAAGGTCCGCACCCCGCGCGCCTCGACGCGTAAGACCCAAAGCGGCAGCCCGGCCGGGCGCAAACGCCGCCCGAAGGCCGAGGCCGGCGCCACGCCGGGCATCGAGTCGGTCACCGGCGTCGACCAGCCGCCGGCACCGGGCGAGATTGCAATCCGCTGCATCGACTACGGTCCCGACGCCCTGGCCGACCGCACTTTCGCCACCATCGACGAGTGTCTGGAAACAACGCGCCCCACCGGCACAACCGTGCGCTGGATCAATGTCGACGGCCTGCATCCCTACGTCGTCAACCGCCTGCGCAGCGCCCACGGCTTTCACACGCTCGCCGCCGAGGATGTGCTGCGCACTTCGCAACGGCCCAAGGTGGAAACCTACGAGGGCAATCTCTTCATCGTGGCGCGGATGCTCATGTGGAAGGACGACGCCCTGCATCACGAGCAGCTGAGCATTTTTCTGTTCAAGGACACCGTGCTCACGTTTCAGGAAACCGCCGGTGATTGCTGGGACCCGATCCGTCTGCGCGTGCAGAAACCCGGCTCGCGTCTGCGCGCCCACGATTCGTCCTACCTCGTCTATGCCCTGCTCGATGCCGTCGTGGACCATTGCTTCCCCATTCTGGAAAACTACGGCGAACTGCTCGAACAGCTGGAAATCGACGTGCTCGACGACCCGGGCCCGCAGGTCCAGCGCCGGTTGCACGCCGTGAAGCGCGAACTCGGCTCGCTCCGTCGCGTGGTCTGGCCGTTGCGCGAACTCATGCGCGAGCTGCACCACGAGGACACCGAGGCCATCGCGCCTGCCGTGCGCACCTACATGCGCGACGTCCATGACCACACCGTGCAGGTCATGGACATCGTCGAGACCTACCGCGAGATGGCCGGCGGCCTGAACGACCTCTACATGTCGGCCGTCGGCAACCGCATGAACGAGATCATGAAGGTTCTCACGATCATGGCGTCGTTCTTCATCCCGATCACCTTCGTCGCCGGCGTCTACGGCATGAACTTCGAAAACCTGCCGGAGCTGAAATGGAAATACAGCTACCTCGCCTTCTGGGGCATCTGCCTGACGATTGTCTCCGCCCTGCTGATCTACTTCTGGCGCCGCGGCTGGCTCGGACGCCGCTGAGCGCAAGGCGGCAACCCGCCCCTCTCTGCGAGCGGTA
>JBDKHE010000121.1:0-25467 GCA_039797805.1 Verrucomicrobiota bacterium | reverse complement strand
GTCCAGCTTCAGCGAACACGGGTCTCCGACCTGCGCGCAGATGGCGGGAGGCACCTGCAACCGGGCACCCGAGCTCGAAATATTGATCAACCGTCCGGTCCAGTCACGGCCGGCCCCGTCGGCCGTCCCCAGCGGGTGGCCAAATTGATCGCGACCGACGACGTGGATCACCGCCTTCAAGGGGAAGCGCGGACTGATGCAATAACGCCGGCCCAACCGGCGATCCGGCGGGGTATCGTCCTTGCCGAGGGCGAGGATACGCTTGAAGAGGAGCATGGGAAGAAATCCCGGCAGAGAGGACCCCCGGGTACCTTTCCCCATCGGCACGCTCCTCGTCGTGCTTTAATTCAAAACATCACCGGCGTATCGCCCGGGAGATCAGTTCAAATCTTTGTCCTTCCAGTATTTCGTTCCCTGGAGGGTCGCCTGCAGGGCCAGTCCGTTCTTGGTGATCTGGTAAATCTCGACGTCCGGAATGACCGTCTCCGCCGCCGCGACGGCCTTGCCCTTGTCATCCGATTTCGCCGCCGCATCAACCTGGCCGCCAAAATCCCAGCCCTTGTCGACGAAGGCCGCCAGCTTGGCCTTGTCCCGGAACACGAAGACCACCCGGAAATCCTTCACGCCCAGGCCGAGCCCGAGCCCGGCCGAGCCCATTTTCATGTACGTGCGCTTGCCCTTGCGATCCACCACCACGCCATGGCCGCCGGCAAAACTGGCGAACACGAGGTTCACACCGACGTTGCTGAACACGGCATAGCCGGCGCCTTTCTTGATCTGATCCTTGGCCAGCGGCTTGAGGGCATAAAGCTCCTCCAGCATGGTCTCCGCCATCTGGTCCACCTCGGCCCGCTTGTCCGCAGCCGCGCTCTTCGCCACGGCGGACGGCAGCCCGGCCAACACAGCCAGACCCAGAGCCAACGAAAGGGTAGTTTGCAGGAGCGCTCGGATTTTCATGCGGCCAAAGTGTTTCAAACCCAACGCCTGTCAAACAGTTGAGTTCCCTCCATCCTCAACTGCGGGATGCTCACAACTTTTTGGCAACTTCGCCGCACTCGCGGGGTTCTTAGCCCGTAACTGCCGTCCGCCGGTGCGTTTGTTTGCGTGCCGGGCGGGCGGTTCAACTCATTGCCGCCATGCTCCACGATTTGCGCTTTGCCCTCCGGATGATCGCCACCCACCGCTGGTTCTCCTTGGCGGTCATCGTCACGCTCGCGCTCGGCATCGGCATCAACACCACCGTCTTCACGCTGGTGAACGCCGTCCTCTTCAAGCCCGTGCCCATCCCCGGCGGCGAGCGCATCGTGACGATCGCCAACTACAATCCGGTCACGCAGGAGAAGCGCTCGCGCTCCGGCGTCTCGTGGCCCGACTACCTCGAAGTGAAGGCCCGGAATCACACGCTGGAAGGCGTTGAGGCGGTCGATCAGAATCAGGCGGTGATCAGCGAGCCCGGCATCCCACCGGAGCGTTTCCGGATGGCCAGCGTCACACCCGGGCTCTTCGCGCTGCTGCGCACTCCGCCGCTCGCGGGCCGCGGTTTCACGGAGGCCGACGGCCGGGCCGGGGCCGAGGGCGTCGTGCTGCTCGGCCATGGCTTGTGGCAGAACCGCTACGCCGGCCAGGCAGACATCATCGGCCGCGCGATCCGCATCAACGGCAAACCCGCCACCATCATCGGGGTGATGCCGCCGGGCTGCAAATTTCCCGAGAACGAGGATTTCTGGATGGCGCTGCCCCCCGGCGCGGAACTTGAAAAACGCAGCAACCACGACCTGGCCCTCTTTGCCCTGCGGAAACCGGGCATGTCGGTGGACATCGTCGGCGCGGACCTCGCGCTCATCGCCGGACGCCTCAGTGCGGAACACCCCGACACCAACAAGGATCGCGGGCTGCTCGTGCGGACGTTTCATGACACCTACAACGGCGACCAGATCCGGATCGTCTTCCTGATGATGCTCGGCGCCGTCGGCTTCGTGTTGCTGATCGCCTGCGCCAACGTCGCCAACCTGATGCTCAGCCGTGCCCTCGCCCGCAGCCGGGAAATCGCCGTGCGCGTCGCCATGGGGGCCACCCGCTGGCAGATCATCCGGCAACTGCTGATCGAGAGCGTGCTCCTCAGCTCCTGCGGCGGCCTCCTGGGCCTCGCGTTTTCCGGCTTCGGGGTGCACGCCTTTGACCTCGCGACCCGCGACGTGGGCAAGCCTTACTGGATCCTCTTCGAGATGGACTGGGTGGCCTTCGGCTACTTCACCACCCTCACCCTGCTCAGCGGGATTCTCTTCGGACTCGTGCCCGCGCTGCGCGCCTCGCGCGTAGACCTGAACACCGCCCTGAAGGACGGAACCGCCGGCGGCGGCAGCCATCGCGCCCGCCTGACCGGAGCACTCGTCGTTTTCCAGTTTGCCCTCACCGTCATTTTGCTGACCGGGGCCGGTCTGATGATCCGCAGTTTTTTCGCGGCGCAGCAGCTCAATCCCTTTGTCCAGCCGGAGAGTCTCTTCACTGCCCGTCTCCAGCTACCCGAGGCCAAGGGTGAGCGCTACGCCGAACCTGAGGCCCGCCGGCAGTTCTACGAACAACTGCTGCCCGCCTTGCGCGCCCTGCCAGGGGTGACCGCGGTGGCGTCAGCCGCGAATTTCCCCGGCATGGGCGCGGCGCAGCGCGACATGGAAATCGAGGGCCGCCCCAACCCCGATCCCAAGCAACCACCCCGCGTTTCTCTCATCGTCCAGTCCCCGAATTATCTCGGCACAATCGGTCTGCCCATGCTCGCCGGCCGGGGCTTTGCGGATACCGACGGGGCGCCCGGCAAGGAGTGCGTCGTGGTCTCCCGCGCCTTCGCCAGCAAGCACTGGCCGGGGGAATCGCCACTGGGGCAACGCTTCCGCTTTCTCGAGAATGACCAACCCAAGGAATGGATGACCGTGATCGGGGTGTGCGCCGACATCGACCAGAATCCCAGTGAGGTCGAGACGCCACCTCTCGTCCATATCCCCTACCGGCAGGAACCGTGGGGATGGATGGGCGTCCTCATCCGCACCTCATCCGATCCGACAGCGTTGGCGGCACCGGTGCGGGCCGCGGTGCAGAAAATCGACGCCAACCTCCCTCTCTTCGAAGTCCGCACCCTCACCGCCGCGCTCGAAAAGCAACGCTGGTTCCTCAAGGTCTTCGGCACGTTGTTCAGCGTGTTCGCCCTCACCGGGCTGCTGATGGCATCGGTGGGCATCTATGCCGTGGTGGCCCAGACGACCGCCCGGCGCACCCGCGAGATCGGCATCCGGATGGCCCTCGGGGCCACGGCGGCGGGCATCGCGCGACTGGTCCTGCGCCGCGGAATCACGCAGCTGCTCATCGGTCTCGGGCTCGGCCTCGCGGGATCGCTCGTCACCACCAAGCTCCTTGGCGACGTGGGCTTTCTCGTGGGCATCTCCCCGCATGATCCCGCGGTCTTCGGCGGCATCACCGCCCTGCTGGTCGCCATCGGCCTGACCGCCTGCTGGCTCCCGGCAAGACGCGCCGCGCGCATCGCCCCGACCGAGGCCCTGCGCACCGAGTAACCATCCGTTGCCCGCCGGGGAACCCATCGCCAAGTGAGCCAAAACTGGATGATGCGATTGAAAATGTCGTGCGCCATGCACGGGAGTGAAGCAGCCGAAACGCCGTTGCCATGGCGGGGCGCCGTCGGTCTGATACCAGCGCTCCTGTTTCTGATGAAACCCTCCCCTCCGTCGGTTCGCTTTGCGGCTTTTCTGCGATTCCGGCTGCTCGCCACCGCCCTGTCCGGCTGGTTGCTTTCCGCGCCGATCATCGCCGGCGATCCGCCGCGGCAGAACTCCGAAACCCGGCAGACCAAGCTCCATCTCAACTTGCTCCCGCGCTCGTTGCAAAAAAACCCGCTCGTGGACCTGACTGTCATCACGGAACTTACCCCCGAGGGAAAGAAGCTTCCGGCCCCGTCACCCGCCCGCCCGGTCTACTATGTTGCCCAATCAATCGGTCGCCATGCGGAAGGCCAGGGACCGAAAGACCGTCATCTGCCCAAGGAGGAGGAACTCGCCGTCAGTCTCCAGCGAGCTCTCGCGGTGAACGGCTACCTTCCGGCTACCCCGACACATCCCCCCACGTTGCTGATCGTCTACCACTGGGGCGCACACACCAACCTCGAGAGTGGCTCCCAGGAAGAAGGCGACATCGGCATTCCCGACCTCGATCACAAGAACCTGCTGAGCCGGGCCGCTCTCGTCGGCGGCACCCAATTTGCGGAGGAGCTGCGTCAGGCGCTGGCGAAACAGGATCTCGAGGACCAAGCCCATGCACTCACCGTCCCACCCCCGGATATCCCGTCGGACGACGTGTCCGAGATGCTCAAGGCGATGGCCGTCATTATCGGCCGCACGGGACCGCTCGCAAAATTCATCGATCGCGACACCAAGACCGCGCAGCTCTTCGACGCGGCGCGCGCCGACTGCTACTATGCCGTCGCCTCCGCCTACGACTACGCGTCGGCGAGCCGCGGCCAGCGCCGGCTCCTCTGGCGCTCGAAAATGACGGTCGACTCGCAGGCTGTCGCCATGAGCGACACGTTGCCCAGCCTGATCCTCAACGCCGGAAAATATTTCGGCGTCGACATGCCGGAGGCCGCCACGCTGTCCAAACGCGCGCTGGGCGAGGGCTCCGTCAAACTGGGTCCGTTGCAATTCGAGAATCCGCCCGAACCGCCGGCTGTCCCGTCCGCCGACGAGAAGTAGCCCAGCACGATTCGCAGCCCACGTAATATCGCGCTTCACCCTATCGATGCACCAGCATTTGTGAGGGCGGGGTTGCTCGCTAGCACATCACCATCACCGAAAACGAACCCCTTTCTCATTAGCGCGGGGCTTCAAATGCATGGATGCGGCGTAGCTCAGTCGCGAACAATCTCAACCGAGTGGGGAATTCCGACGAATCACCCGATCAGACTGCCGTAGATTGCCAGGGCTACTTCCCGGACTTGGATTCGGGTAGCTTTACGCCGGCGTCGCGCAGGAGGTTGTCGAGCTGGGAGGCTTTCTTGGCCTTGGGCGGACCGGGCGGGCGAGCGGGACGGGCGGTGGCCGCGGCCAGCCGGGCGCCCGGCGCCTGCATGCCGCAGGGCGTGATGTGCGGCGGCGGCGTCACGTCCACCGTTTTCTGCTTCCCGTCGAGCAGGCGGGCGGCGATGTCGCCGAGGCCGAGGCGCGCCATGGATTTCCGCAGCGCGGCCTTCATCTCGGGCTTGTACCAGAAGAAGAAGCTGCGCTGCTCCTGCTTCTCCTCGGGCGTGCGGGCCACGCACACCTCCTCGCCGTCGTAAGGATGCACGCCGGTGGCGTAGATCTCGGTGGCGACGGTCATCGGCGTCGGCGTGAAATCCTGCACCTGCTCCAACCGGAAACCCAGGTCCTTGGTCTTGAGCGCGAGTTCGGCCATGTCTTCCGGACGCGAACCGGGGTGCGAGCTGATGAAATACGGGATGATCTGCGTCTTCTCCTTGCCGGCCTTTTTCGCCGCGCGATCGAACTTCTCCTTGAACTTGTAGAAGAGCTTGAAGGTCGGCTTGCGCATGACGCGAAGCACGTGGTCGCTTGTGTGCTCGGGCGCGACCTTGAGCCGGCCGGACACGTGGTGCTCCGCGAGCTCGTCGACGTAGCGCTCGTGGCTCTCCTTGGCCTGGGGCGAGGCGCCCTTCTCGTGGAGAAACAGGTCGTAGCGGATGCCGCTCGTCACGAAGGCGTGGTTGACGCCTTCGGTCTCACGCACGCTCTTGTAGATGTCGAGCAGCGCCGTGTGGTCCGTGTCGAGGTTGCGGCAGACATCGGGCCAGATGCAGCTGGGGCGGATGCACTCGTCGCAGATCCACTGCTCCTTGCCCTTCATCTTGTACATGTTGGCGGACGGCCCGCCGAGATCGCTGATCGTGCCGCGGAAATCAGGCATCTGCTTGATCGTCTCCACCTCGCGGAGGATCGAGGCCTTGCTGCGGCTGGCGACGAACTTGCCCTGGTGCGCCGAGATTGTGCAGAAGCTGCACCCGCCAAAGCAGCCGCGGTGCATGTTGATCGAGTGCTTGATCATCTCGTAGGCCGGGATCGGCCCGCGCTTGCGGTACTTCGGATGCGGCAGCCGCGTGTAGGGCAGGTCGAAACTCGTGTCGATCTGCTCCTCGGTCATCGTGGGAAACGGCGGATTGACCACGAGCATCCGGTCGCCGGTGGGCTGCAGCAGGCGGCGCGCCTTCACCCGGTTCGACTCGGTCTCGATGTCCTTGAAATTTTTGGCGTAGAGCGTCCGGTCGCGGCCGCATTCCTCGTGTGAGTGCAGCGTGAAGTCGTCCCAGTTCTCGTTCTTCGGCACCTTGGTCTCCGCCGGCAACAACACCGCGGTCTGCGGAATCGTGCGCAGCGATGCGAAAGGCACGCCCCGCTTCAGCAGACGCACGGACTCACGGAGCGGCATTTCGCCCATGCCGTAGACCAGCAGGTCGGCCCCGCTCTCGGCCAGAATGGAGGGTTTGAGTGTGTCGGACCAGTAGTCGTAGTGCGTCACCCGGCGCAGGCTGGCCTCGATGCCGCCGATCATCACCGGCACGTCCGGGTAGAGCTTCTTGAGAATCTGCGAATAGACCGTCGTCGCATAGTCCGGGCGGAAACCATGTTCGCCGCCGGGCGTGTAGGCGTCCTCGCTGCGCAGTTTCCGGGCCGCCGTGTAGCGGTTGACCATGGAATCCATGCAGCCGGCCGTGACGCCGAAGAACATCCGGGGCGTGCCGAGCTTCTTGAAATCACGCAGATCGTCCCGCCAGTTGGGTTGCGGCAAAATCGCCACGCGCAGGCCCTCGGACTCCAGCAACCGGCCGATGACCGCGGTACCGAAGGCCGGGTGGTCCACGTAAGCATCGCCGGAAACGATGATGACATCGACGTAGTCCCAGCCCCGCTCCTTGATCTCATCGGCGGTCGTGGGCAGCCAGCGGGTCGGGTCCCAAACGGGTTCCCGGGAGTAGATCTTGGCGGAGGCTGGCGCGGTCGTGGTCACGTCGAGCGGCACCATTCACCATTTACCGGCGAGCGCAAAGCCGGATTTGGGGTGCCCTCCCTCCGGGTGGGCACGCGAAACGGCCGGTCTGCGGTATTTACATGATCCTAAACATCTCCGGGGTTGCACCGGCCGGATTGTTGGACTCATTTGAACGCTTCATTCCCCATGTCCGCCCAAGTTGAAAACGTCGTCATCGTCGGTACCGGCTGCGCCGGCCTCACCGCCGCCATCTACACCGGTCGCGCGAATCTCTCCCCTCTCGTGCTCGAGGGCACGCTCCCGGGCGGCCAGCTGACCACCACCTCGGAGGTCGAGAATTTCCCCGGTTTTCCGGAGGGCATCGACGGCTACATGCTGATGCAGAATCTCCGCAAACAGGCGGAAAAATTCGGCACCCGCTACGAGAGCGGCTCGGTCACCGGACTGGATACTTCTGCCTGGCCGTACACCCTCAAGCTCGCCGACCGTGAGATCAAGGCGAAGGTCGTCATCGTCGCCACCGGTGCCTCCCCGCGCATGACCGGCATCCCCGGCGAGAAGGAACTCTATGGCGGCAAGGGCGTGACCACCTGCGCGACCTGCGACGGTGCCTTCTACCGCAAGATGGAAGTCGCCGTCATCGGCGGCGGTGACAGCGCGGCCGAAGAGGCCCTCTTCCTCACCCGTTTTGCGAGCAAAGTTTATCTTGTGCACCGCCGTGACGAACTCCGCGCCTCCAAGATCATGGCGGATCGCGCCACTTCCCATGAAAAGATCCAGTGCGTCTGGGACAGCGTGCCCGTCGCCGTGGAAGGGGTCGAGCAAGGGGCGGTCAGCGGCCTGAAGATCAAGAACGTCAAGACCGGGGCCGAGTCCGTGCTGCCGGTGAAGGGCATCTTCGTGGCCATCGGCCATGTACCCAACACCGCTCCGTTCAAAGACGCCGTCGACACCGACGACCAGGGCTATTTCGTTCCTGCCGGTCATAGTCAGGTGAAGACCAAGACCCCGGGCGTCTACGTCGCCGGCGATTGCGCCGACCACCACTATCGTCAGGCCATCACCGCCGCCGGCATGGGCTGCCAGGCCGCCATTGAGGCTGAGCGCTGGCTCGCCGAGAAGGGCGGCTGAGGCGGATTCCACCAGCGTGCGCACCAGGAAGATCGGGTCCCTGACCAGCGCGTCGGAAGCTCCTCATGACCGGATCATCTGAGTTGAGCGGCAAACTTGCCAGACTGTGGCAGGATCTCGGCATTCCGCCGGACGTCGCCGCCAGATCGGCCCGCCGCATCCAGGCCGAAGCAAAGCGCCTCGTCTCCATCGGCCGCGCGAAGGATGACGGCAGGATCCTGCGGCTGACCCCCGCCGCCGCGCGCGCCTGGCGCCGGATGTCAGCGGCCGCCACCGCCGATGGCGTCACCTTGCTGCCGTTGTCGGCCTACCGCAGCGTCGCCCGGCAGACGCTCATCATCCGCCGCAAACTCGCCCGCGGCGAGCGCATCGACGATATCCTGAGGGTCAGCGCCGTGCCCGGTTGCAGCGAGCACCACACCGGACGCGCCATCGATTTCGGCGCGCCGGATCACCTTCGTCTGGAGGCCACGTTTGCCCGTACCCGCGAATACCGTTGGCTCCGGCGGCAGGCAGGACGGTTTGGTTTTCATCTTTCATATCCACGCCACAATCGCCAAGGCATCACCTACGAACCCTGGCATTGGTGCTGGCGGGCGGACTGAGCGGGGCCCCGCCACCACCCGTTGAGCCAAGGTAGGGTTGCACCCCATCAGGGAAGCACCCCATGGCGAGCGCCGGCCAATCTCCGTAAGGTCCGGCCATGATCATTCCGCAGCTGCACGTTCCGGCGCGCCGTCCATTCAACGCCGGACCGTTTTTCAGACTCGCTTCGTTCAGCGGTATGGAAACTGACGCGTGGACTCACTCGGAGAGTTTCTTCCCGGCGGCACCTGGCAGCGTGGACCGCAACACACGCAAGCGGAAAGCCGGCGAACATTTGCCGAAACCGCCACCAGTCGGGCCGTAATCGCGAGTTCCGCCCCTTGCCCCAGGCTGCCCTCCGCTCGCGAGACCGGCGCACGACCAATTGCTAGAAAAACATAATACAACCATGAAAATCACAACCATACGTTCATTCGCCGGGATCACCCTCCTGTCTCTCGGATTAGTCACCTCCGCGGTGGCCATCCCCATCACCGGTTCGATCTCGTTCAACGGGACGCCGAACTTCAACAACGCGCCGCTGTCAGCCGCCACCGGCATCACGGCCTACGATTCCGCCAAAATCGCGTTTGAACAGCAGACCGGAGACTACAGCTCGTTGCCGAGCCTGATGAATGTCACGTTCAGCCCGTTTATCTTCGCTCCCCCCACGCAGTCGGTGAATCCGCTGTGGACGTTCGACTACGCCGGCCGGACCTATTCGGCCCGCACTTCTTCCATGGTCTCGAGCTTCAATGCGATCTCAAACATCTGGAACTTCGGCGGCACCGCCATCCTCAGCATCACGGGCTTGGAAGACACCTTGGCCGATTGGAATTTCTCCACCGGTCAGATCGGTCAGTCGTACTTCTTCGGCTCCGCCGCCGCCGCCCGCGCTACCACGAACACGGTTCCCGAGACCAATGGCACCCTCGCGCTGCTGGCCCTGGGTCTCGGCTGTCTGGTGATCGTCGGCCGCTCCCGCTTGCACAAGGCCGGATCGCCGCTTCGCCAGCTGCCATCCCCCCAGTTGCTTGGCTAAGTTGGTCTTTGGATTCAGAATCCCGCACTTGGCCGCGGGACTCCTTGGGAGAGCAACACGGGTGGACTCTGGTCCGCTTCGTGTTGCCACCCTCGCGAGCTGGCACGCTGGACGGTTTGCTCGCCTTGGTGCGCCATTGTCGCGGTCGCTGGAGAGTGAGTTGATGGAAGGTTCAAGCCCGATTCCGCGAGCGTACACGGATCGCGGCCATCATTCATTCGAGTAGGCAGCTCGATCGCATCGTGAAGATGGATTGGCTCACAGATCAAAAGGATACTTTTCCCTTAATATGCTTTTAAGCAACGGTCTGCGCATCTTATTGGAATAATTCTAATTACTACTTGAAACCGGGTCGCGATTGGGTTGTTTGTTCTATCCCCAACAAACATGTCCGCCCAAACCGAAAAGCACGCAGTCCTTTCCGAACAGCTCAAGGCCTGTGACGTCCGTCCCACCCCGCAACGCGAGGTCGTGCTCAAAGTCATCCTCGACAAACGGGATCACCCCACGGCCGACGAGGTTTTCGCCCGCGTGAAGTCGGCGATGCCCACCATTTCCCTCGCCACGGTGTACAACTGCCTCGACACCCTCGTGTCTTGCGGCCTCGTGCGCTCGGTGAACTTCGAACGCGGGCCGACGCGCTACTGCCCGAACCTCCGCCCGCACGCGCATTTTCACGACGAGCAGACCGGTTCCACCCACGACATCGACCTGCCGGAAAGCCTCCTGCAGAAAGTGAAGACCGTCCTGCCCCCCGGCTACGAGGCCTCGTCCGTCGAGATCATTTTCCGCGGCAAAGCCCGCGCCTCCACCTCCAACTGACCCACCTCCTCCCCTTTTCCGACATGAGCAAACTCGAGATCAAAGACCTCCACATCAGCATCGGCGACAAATCCATCGTCAAGGGCTTCACCCTGACGATCAAGCAGGGCGAAGTGCACGCCATCATGGGGCCCAACGGCACCGGCAAGAGCACCCTCGCCAAGGCCATCGCCGGCCACCCCGACTACACCATCACCGGCGGTGAGGTCATCCTCGACGGCCAGTCCGTGCTCGAGATGGAGCCCGACGAGCGCGCCCGCGCCGGCCTGTTCCTCGCCTTCCAGTACCCGAGCGAGATTCCCGGCGTTTCCATCGCCAACTTCCTGCGCGCCGCCGTCCAGGCCCGCATGGCCGAGGGCGAGGAACTCGACGCCACCGGCTACTACAAGCGCCTCTACTCGAAGATGGACATGCTCAAGATCGACCGGAAGTTCACCTCCCGCTCCGTCAACGAGGGCTTCTCCGGCGGCGAAAAGAAGCGCTGCGAAATCCTCCAGATGGCCATGCTTGAGCCCAAGATCGCCCTCATGGACGAGACCGACTCCGGCCTCGACATCGACGCGCTGCGCATCGTCGCCGACGGCGTCAACGCCCAGCGCCAGTCCGCTGCCGCCCCGGGCATCTTGCTCATCACCCACTACCAGCGCCTCCTCGACTACATCGTCCCCGACTTCGTCCACGTCATGTGGGACGGCCGCATTGTGAAGAGCGGCGACAAGTCCCTCGCCCTCGAACTCGAAGCCAAGGGCTACGACTGGGTGAAAGCCGAGTTCGCCGCCACCAAGGCCTGATCCCCCCCGGATCCCGGACCCAAAAACCCAGACCCTATTCTCCCATGAAACCGCCCACCGAATTAGAAGCCGCCCCGGTCGAGAACCCCGTCGTCGGGATCGATCAGACCAAAGGCGACTTCCAGTACAAGGTCGACTACGCCTTCGATGCCGGCACCGGCCTCAATGAGGACACCGTCCGCTACATCAGCTCCGTGAAGAAGGAGGAGCCGTGGATCCTTGATTTCCGCCTGAAGGCCCTGAAAACCTTTCTCGACAAGCCCATGCCCACGCACTGGGCGACGAAGGATCTCGAGAGCATCAATTTCGACAAGATCCGCTATTACCTCTCGCAGGGCCAGAAACCCAAGCGCACGTGGGACGAGGTGCCCGACGACATCAAGAAGACCTTCGAGCGTCTCGGCATCCCCGAGCAGGAGCGCAAGTTCCTCGCCGGCGTAGAGGCCCAGTTCGACTCCGAGGCGGCCTATTCAAACATCAAGGAAATCGTTGCCAAGCAGGGCGTCATCTTCGTCAACTCGACCGAGGGCCTCCGCGAGCATCCGGAGATCTTCCGCAAGTTCTTCGGCAAGGTCATTCCGACCGGCGACAACAAGTTCTCCGCCCTCAACAGCGCGGTCTTCTCCGGCGGCTCGTTCATCTACGTGCCCCCCGGCGTGAAGGTCGCCCAGCCGCTGCAGGCCTACTTCCGCATCAACGCCGAGAACTTCGGCCAGTTCGAGCGCACCCTCATCATCGCCGACGAGGGCTCCGAGGTCGTCTACATGGAGGGCTGCACCGCCCCGAAGTTCAGCACCTCGACGCTGCACAGCGCCGTGGTCGAGCTCGTCGCGCTCAAGGGCGCCAAGATCCAGTACATCACCGTCCAGAACTGGGCCAACAACGTCTTCAATCTCGTGACCAAGCGCGCCATCGCCCACGAGGAGGCCGAGGTCAAGTGGATCGACTGCAACATCGGCAGCCGCCTCACCATGAAGTACCCGGGCGTCGTCCTGAAGGGGCGCAAGGCCCGCGGCGAGGTCATCTCGATCGCGCTGGCCAACGACGGCCAGCACCAGGACACCGGCGCCAAGATGATCCATGCGGCCGACGACACGACCTCCGTCGTCGTCTCCAAGTCCATCTCCGTCGGCCAGGGCCGTTCCACCTACCGCGGCCAGGTCCACATCCCGAAGCACCTCAAGGGTTGCAAGAACAACACCGAGTGCGACGCGCTGCTGATCAACACCAACAGCCGCACCGACACCTATCCCGCCATCTCCGTACGCGGCGACAAGAACGCCACGCAACACGAGGCGAGCGTGTCCAAGGTTTCCGAGGACATGATCTTCTACATGCAGCAGCGCGGCCTTACCGAGGCCCAGGCGATGAGCCTCGCCGTCAACGGCTTCATCAACGACCTCGCCCGCCAGTTCCCGATGGAATACTCGGTCGAGCTGAAACGACTGATCGACCTCGAAATGGAAGGATCCGTCGGCTGACGCTCCATTAATGATTCATGATTAATGAAGGGTGATTTTCCGATCCTCCGCCCAATCATTGATCATGAATCGTAAATCATAACTATTTCCGATGTCCGCTGTCACCACCACTTCCCTCACCGGTTCCTTCACCCGCGAAGCCTTCCAGGCCCACCTCGGCCGGGTCGCCCATCTGCCCGCCTGGTGGCTCGCCCGCAAGCAGGCCGCGTATGAGCGTTTCTCCACCCTGCCGATGCCCAAGCGCACCGACGAGGGCTGGCGCTTCTCCAACTTCGGCGCGCTCACCCTCGACGGCTTCGGCTTCCCCGCCACCTCGGTCAAGCCGGCCCAGCTCGCGGTATCGGCTGCGGCCACGATTGCCTTCGTCAACAACCGCGTCGTCCATCAGGACAAACTGCCCGAGTCACTCGCCCGGCGCGGCGTCATCTTCGACACCCTGCAGAACGCCCTGGTCAAGCATGCCGACCTCGTGAAGGCGCACCTGCTCGCCCAGCCTTCCAAGCTCGGTTCCGACAAGTTTGCCGCCCTGCATGAGGCCTTCCTAGAGGACGGCGCCTTCGTGTACGTGCCGAAGGGCGTCGAGGTCACCGAAGTGCTGGCCGTCCATCACCAGGCCGACGGCCAGGGCACGGCGGTCTTCCCGCACACGCTCGTCGTCACCGAGGACAACGCCAAGGTCACCGTCGCCGACTTCTTCAAGTCCGTGGCCCAGACCCCGGACGCCAAACCCCAGACCCAGTTTGCCTGCGGCGGCAACGACCTCTACGCCGGTCACGGCGCGGCCGTCACCTACGTCGCCATGCAGGACTGGAGCCGCGACACGCTCTCCTTCCAGTTCAACGCCACCGTCGCCCGCCGCGACGCGAAAGTCCTTTCCCTCAATCTCCACGCCGGTGCGCGTCAGGCGCGACACGAGAGTTTCTCTCAGTTGTCAGCGCCTGGCGCTCACTCGGAGATGCTCGCGCTCACCGTGGCCCACGGCACGCAGGAGTTTGACCAGCGCACGCTGCAGATCCACCAGGCGCCCAACACGGGCTCGAACCTGCTCTACAAAAACGCGCTCCTCGACCAGGCCAAGACCATCTTCTCCGGCCTGATCGTCGTCGATCCCGACGCGCAGAAGACCGACGCCTACCAGAGCAACCGCAACCTCATGCTCTCCGACGAGGCCGAGGCGCACTCCCTGCCCGGTCTGGAGATCCAGGCCAACGACGTCCGCTGCACGCACGGCGCCACCAGCGCCCGCATCGACCGCGAGCAGGAATTCTATCTCGAGGCCCGCGGCATCAAGCCCGCCCAGGCCCAGGAGCTCCTCGTCTTCGGCTTCTTCGAGGAAGTCCTCGGCAAGATCGAGAACGAGGCCCTCCACGACAGCCTCACCGAAATCATCCGCCAGAAATTCAAAGAATGATTCCTCCCCACGGAACACGCGAAACAACACGGAACAAATTCATGGTTTGTTTCGTGCCCTTGCGTGCATTTAGTGGGAAATTCCTCCCATGAGCGACAACCGCGAACGCACTCTCTCCCGCGACGTCAACGCGTCGCAGATCCCCTCGGGCGACAAGCACACGCTTTTCGCCGGCGCCAAGGTGTTCATCCACCAGGTGCTCGGCGGCAGCTACACCGTGCAGACTGACACCGGTCTCTACCGCCTCGACGGCAAGGACGCCGACGCGATCGGCGAGAAGGTCAAGGATCACACGGTCCAGGCCGCCACGCTCGCGGACGGCGCGCCCGACCCGGAGGCCGTCTGGGCCCAGATGCGCCAGGTGTTCGACCCCGAGATTCCGGTCAACATCGTCGACCTGGGTCTCGTCTATTCGATGGATATTTCCAAGGAGGATGACGGCGGCCACAAGGTCGACGTCGCCATGACCCTCACCGCCCCCGGCTGCGGCATGGGCCCGGTCATCGCCGAGGACGCCAAGTCCAAGATCCTCCTCGTCCCCGGCGTCGCCAACGCCGAGGTCCGCATCACCTGGGAACCACCCTGGAACCAGAGCATGATCAGCGAAGAGGGAAAGATGAAGCTCGGGCTCATCTGACCACCGGGCGGGATCACCGATCCCGCCTTTATTGCGCACGGAAAAGACCCGCGCTCCGATCAACCGATTTGGAGGGCTGGTCTCCTGACCAGCCGCCGCGGTCTCCACTGGGAGAGGGACCCCGTACGACGATCGCAACTGAATCTGCCTCTCGATTCTCCAATAACGGTGCGGTTATCAGGCGGATTCCAAAAAATGGACCAGATCACCGCCCTGGGGTCGCCAACACGGCGTTGAAGTCCTCCGTCGCGCGCAGGAGCCGGCCGAGCCGTTGCCGGCCCGTCGTGTTCAGCGCCATCGCCGCGTTGAAGTAGCCATGGATGAAATGATACGCCCGCGCATCCACGCGCCCATGCTGGCTCACAAACGCCTGGCGAAAAAGCGCGTGCCAGTTGCGATCCCGGAAAGGCGCCAGCCCGGGATCCTCCGTCCGGATGCGGCAGCGGTATTGACCGCTCCCATCCCCAAGACCTGCCACGTCGATCAATTCAGTCCGTAGCGCCATCAGTTCGCCGGTCGCATAGGATTCGTATTTCACCAGGTCCCACAGCGGCAGCCCGAAGGTCACACCGGCCACGGAAACAACATCGATCAAAACCAGCCGCGGCTCCCTCCCGTCCAGGGTCAGCGGACGCCACAGAATGTTCTCGAGATGGAGATCCCCGTGCAATCGCACCGCCGGCGTCGTGTCGATCAACTGCAGGAGGTTCGTGTCGCGAACAATCTGTTCGAACGCCACCCGCGGTCCGCGCACCGTCCGGCCGTTCAACCCGATCGTTTCCGCGTCGACCAGCACGGCATAGGCCGGATCGACCACGAGGCCGTCCAACGACTGCCTCACTGCTCCGGTCATGTGCCGCGACAGCGGCTCGCGGTTTTCGTCGACCGGCGCCGGTTCGTGCAGACAAGCGATCACGGCATCAGCCAGCTCCATCTGAAAGACATCAATTTCTTCCTGCCCGAGATTGCCCGCTCGCGCGAGCGTGCCGGCATCCCGATGATCCGGGTAATAGGGCATCTCATAACCGACATCCACCACCCCATCGACCACCCGGTCCCACCCGGCCAGCAATGGCGGCAACGCCGCCGCCGCCCGCGGCGATGCGGTCCGCAGATAATTGATTTCGCGCCGCAATGACTCCGGCCCCCACGGACGCTCGGGAGTGGCCCCCTTGCTCCGCTTGCGCACGCGTTGCGAGCCGTCGGGCAGTTCGATCAGTTCCGTCAGGTCCCAAAAGCCGTTGTTCAGGGTGCGGAGCACCCGGCCTGGACTGGGCGTGAAAACCGTTTCAGGAGACGACATCTGCCCGCGACTCTGCGAGTCACCGAGACAGTGGCAAGTCGACAGCAGCCGTCGGCCTGACGCGTTCTCAGAAAGTTCCTGCCACCTTCCAACCGATCGGCTGTTCCGCCGGCATTCCGCAGTATTGCTGCAAGGCCTTCTGGAAAAAGGGACCCTGGATCGCCTCGCCGAAAGAAGCTTCGAGCAACTTGGCGAGACCCGGGTCGTCCTTGCGCATCACCAGAGTGACGATGCCCTTCTCATCACCGGATTCCGGCACCGCCCGGATGATCGTGAACGCCGCGCTGACCATCGTCTTCGGCACCTTGCCGCCGATCACGACCGCGGCATCATAGGCCCCGGTCCCGAGACCCCAGCCAGCCCGGGATCCGTCCATTTTCAGTGGCTTGACCGGGCTCGGCATCTTGGTGTGTTGGCTCAGCACAAAACTCAGGCTCTCCTTGAAGGCGTCCGCCACCTGGTCACTCACGGGATTCTTGCGGTCCAGATCAACCACGGCGAGCGACAGGGCGCGACTCGCCTCGACCCGGAGACCCTCATTTCCCTCTGCGAAGGAGTGGGAGGAACCAAACGACAGGACAGCAGCGAGAACAATGGCAACGAGGTTGGCTTTCATGCGTGGGTACGGAGTGATTGACACCTGCTTCGTCACTTTCGCGGAAAACTTGATTCCGATCTGCGCCACCGCCGGAGCTCCGTCCAAAATTAGTGCAGAATTACCGCGGGCGCACCCAAGCCTGTCTCGACAATGCCCGCTGTTTGGGCGTTGGTTCCTTTACCCCATGCTACGCCTCTTTACCGATCCCCACGGTTTGCTGTTGGAACATGCCGGCTCCGTCCGGCGCCCCACCAACGGGCTGACCATCGACATCCTCTTCACTGCCGCCCAGCCCCTCGCGCTGGCCCGCACCGCGTGGGCCACCGGCCTGCCGGCCGACCTGCCCAGCCAACCCGGCGCCCCCATCGGCACGCAGGAGGTCTGGGCCGCTGGCGTCACGTATCTGCGCAGCCGCACGGCGCGCATGGAGGAGTCCAAGGACGCCGGCGGCGGCACGTTCTACGACAAGGTCTACAATGCGGCGCGCCCGGAGCTGTTTTTCAAGGGCACGCCCCACCGCGTCGCCGGCCCCGGCACGCCCGTGCGCATCCGCGGTGATTCCAAATGGAACGTCCCCGAGCCCGAGCTGACGCTGGCGATCAACAAGGAGGGACGCATCTTCGGCTACAGCGTCGGCAACGACATGAGCTCGCGCGACATCGAGGGCGAAAATCCCCTCTATCTGCCGCAGGCCAAGGTCTACGACCGCTCCACCGGACTCGGCCCCTGCCTCTGCATGACCGACGAACCGCTGCCGCCCACGACCACGATCGCCATCGTGATCAACCGGGACGGCGCCGCCGTGTTCTCAGGCTCCACGACCATCAGCCAGATCAAGCGCCCGTTCACCGAACTCGCCGAATTTCTGTTCCGCGACAACGCCTTCCCCGTCGGCGCCTACCTCATGACCGGCACGGGTATCGTGCCCCCCGACTCCTTCACCCTCCGCACCGGCGACGAAATCCGCATCACCATCGAGCCCATCGGCACCTTGGTGAACACCGTGGCGTGATGCCGGCCGCTGGCCGGCGATTTACGATTAATGATTTATGGTTTACGGTTTGTTCGGTTCCAGAATCGTGAATCATAAATCGTAAATCATAAATCCCATGCCCGATCCCATCCTCGATTCCGGCGACGACGCGATCTACACGCTGCGCACCACGGCGCCCGGTCCGCAGGGCAGTCTTCCCCTTGACGCCGACCAACTGCGGCGCATGGCCAGCGGCGATCTCTTCGGCTGGACCCAGAACGCCGGCATGGGTTGGTCGCCGGCCGCGATGCTGGGCAAACAGTTTCTCATTTTGAGCACCCAGGGCGGCATCCGTGCACCGGACGGCACACCGATCGCGCTCGGTTACCACACCGGTCACTGGGAGGTCGGCCTGCTGATGGAGGAGGCGGCCCGCGTGTTCACCGCGGCCAAGGCCATTCCCTTCGCCGGCTACGTCAGCGATCCCTGCGACGGTCGCACTAATGGCACCAACGGCATGCTCGACAGTCTGGCCTACCGCAACGACGCCGCCATGGTCCTGCGCCGGCTGATCCGCTCCCTGCCCACGCGGCGCGGCGTGCTCGGCGTCGCCACCTGCGACAAGGGTCTGCCCGCGATGCTCATGGCGCTTGCCGGTTCGCCCGATCTGCCGACGGTGCTCGTGCCCGGCGGCGTGACGCTGCTGGCAGAGGAGGCCGAGGACACCGGCAAGGTCCAGACTCTCGCCACCCGCTTCGCCCGCGACGAAATCACCCTCGAGCACGCCGCGGAGATGGGCTGCCGCGCCTGTGGTTCTCCCGGCGGTGGCTGCCAGTTCATGGGCACCGCAGCCACCAGCCAGGTCGTGGCGGAGGCCCTCGGACTCGCCCTGCCCCACGCCGCGCTCGCCCCCTCCGGCTCGCCCATCTGGCGCGACGTCGCCCGCCGCTCCGCCCGCGCCTTGCTCGGCCTCGACCTCGCCGGCACGGTCACACGCGACATCCTGACCGACGACTCCATCCACAACGCGATGGTCTGCCACGCGGCCTTCGGCGGCTCGACCAATCTCGTGTTGCACATCCCGGCCATCGCCCACGCGGCCGGCCTGCGGCGTCCGACCGTGGAGGACTGGACCCGCCTCAACCGCCAGGTTCCGCGTCTCGTCGACTCGCTTCCCAACGGCCCGCGTCACTTCGCCACGGTGCAGGTCTACCTCGCCGGCGGTGTACCGGAGACGATGCTGCACCTGCGCGACCTCGGTCTGCTCAAACTCGACGCCCGCACGGTCACCGGTCGCACGCTCGGCGAGAACCTCGCCTGGTGGGAGCAGAGCGAGCGCCGCACCCGCCTACGCGAAAAACTTCTCCACCTCGACAACATCGATCCGGGGGAGGTCATCATGTCGGCCCCCCAGGCCCGCGCCCGCGGCCTGACGAGCACCGTGACCTTCCTGCGCGGCAACCTCGCGCCCGAGGGCGCGTTGGTAAAGAGCACCGCTATCGCGCCGCAACTGGTCGGGACCGACGGCGTGTTCACCCACGAGGGTCCGGTGCGGGTGTTCACCAGCGAGGGCCAGGCCATCGCCGCCCTGAAAGCCGGGACCGTGCACCCCGGTGACGTCATGGCCTTAATCGGCATCGGCCCGGGCTCGGGCATGCCCGAGACCTACCAGATCACCTCCGCCCTCAAGCACGTGAAGGACGGCCAACGCATCGCGCTCATCACCGACGGACGATTCTCGGGTGTCTCCACCGGAGCCTGCATCGGCCATATCAGTCCCGAGGCGTGGGCCGATGGTCCGATCAGCAAGCTGCGGGATGGCGACCGGGTGGAGCTACGTATTGATACGTACAAGCTCGAGGGCTCGGTCAACGTGACCTCGATCGGGACTGCCGAACTGCTCGCGCGTCCGGTGCATCCCGGGTTGAAACCCAATCCGCACGTGCCCGCCGACACCCGCTTGTGGGCCGCCCTGCAGAACGCGAGCGGAGGGAGCTGGGCCGGTTGTGTCTACGACGCGGAGCGCATCGCGCATCTGCTCCGGCTCGGTCTCGCCGCCGAGGCCGGCGACCCGAAGGCTCCGGCCTGAGTCGCATCGATGGCGGACTGCAGTCCGCGGCCGCAATCAGGTTTACAGCCGGAAGAATTTCGGCGTATTTCAATCCGACATGTCCCACCCTTCGAAGCCGGAATTTTGGAATACCCGTTATCTCCAGGACAAAACCCCTTGGGAGCTCGAGGGCATTCCCGCCAATCTGCGCAATTTTCTGAAGAAAAGCGGCAAGGGCGCCAAGGTGCTCATCCCCGGCTGCGGTTCGGGACATGAGATCACGGCGTTCGCGGACGCGGATTATGATGTCACCGCCATCGACTTCGCGCCGTTCGCGGTGGAGCGCGCCCGGCGCATGGTTGGTCCGGAACTGGGCGCCAAGATTCTGCTGGGGGATTTTTTTGAATACGATTTTCCCGGCCAGCACTTCGACGTCATCTACGAACGGGCTTTCGTTTGTTCCCTGCCCCCTGACCGGCGGCCCGCGTACCGGGATCGCATGGCGCAACTGCTCAAATACCGCGGGCTCCTGCTGGGCTACTACTATTACAACAAGCCCGTTCTCACCGAGGGTCCGCCTTTCGGTTTCGCGTGGGGCACGGCCGATGATCTCTTCGCCCAGTATTTTCTGCTCGTGAAGGATGATCCCGTGACCGACTCCCTGCCCGTTTTTGCCGGTCGCGAGCGCTGGCAGGAGCGACGCCGCACGTCCTATCAAGGCTGACCCACGCCACGCGGCCTGCCGCCTGACCCGCATCTGCGTTCTCGTCTTATTCCTTCCGCCCACCAATGATTTCCCTGCCCATGCGAAACCAAGCTTCCCCCTCCCGGACCGCCCGTTGGCTGGCGTCCTTCCTCTTGGCGATTTCCACCCTGAGCCTCGGTCGTGCCGCCGACGGCACCGCCGCCCCCGCACCCGACAGCGCCCCGGCGGCGGTGGCGACCGCCCCGAGCGTGGAGAGCTCCGTCGTGAAGGTATTCGCCACGATGCGCTATCCCGACCCGTACAAACCGTGGACCAAAAAAGCGCCGCAGGACGGGACCGGCACCGGCGTGGTCATCGAGGGCAAACGGATTCTCACCAACGCCCACGTGGCATTTTATGCGAGCCAGGTGCAGATCCAGGCCAACCAGTCCGGCGACAAACTTTCCGCCAAGGTCGAATTCATCGCGCCGGGCATCGATCTCGCCATCCTCAAGCTGGAGGATGAATCCTTCTTCGACACCCACCCGCCGCTGGCCCGGGCCCAGCTGCTGCCGACCGTCAAGGACGCCGTCATGGTCTATGGCTTCCCCACCGGTGGCTCCAGCCTCTCCATCACCAAGGGCATCGTGTCCCGCATCGAATTCGCCGCCTACAATTTCCCCACGTCCGGCCTGCGCATCCAGATCGACGCCGCGATCAACCCCGGCAACAGCGGCGGTCCGGCCCTGTCCGGCGACCAGATGATCGGCCTGGCGTTCAGCCGGCTGGGCGGTGCCGACAACATCGGCTACATCATCCCCAATGAGGAGATCGAGCTGTTCCTGCGCGACATCGCCGACGGCACCTACGACGGCAAGCCCGCCCTGTTCGACGAACTCCAGACTTTCGAAAATCCGGCTCTCCGCGCGTTCCTCAAACTCGACAAGTCCGCGGAAGGCATCCTCGTGCAGAATCCCGACAGCACCGACGCCGCCTACCCGTTGCAGCCCTGGGATCTCATCACGAAGATCGGCGACACCCCGATCGACAACGAGGGCATGGTGAAAGTTGGTCCCAACCTCCGCGTCCGTTTCCAATACCTCATCCAGCACCAGGCCCACGATGGCCTCCTCGACGTCACCGTGCTGCGCAAACAGAAGGCCGTCCAACTCAAGGTCCCGGTGCCGACCACCCGGCCCATGTTGATCGACCGGCCTGATGGCACCTACCCGCCCTATTTCATCCTTGGCCCCCTCGCCTTTTCCTCCGCCAGCACGCTCTTCGTCGCGCCCGTCTCGGGGAACGCCAAGGCCCTCAACAGCCTTAGTTTCCTCGGCAGTCCCCTGATCACCCGCCGGGCCGACAAGCCGGCGTTTCCGGGGGAGGAACTGGTGCTCGTCGCCGCCCCCGCCTTTCCACACCGCCTGACTAAGGGCTACGACAATCCGATCTCCCGCGTCCTGCACACGGTCAACGGCCTGCCGATCAAGAATCTCCAGCACCTCGTCGAGGTGCTGCGGGACAACACCGACGAGTTCCTCACCTTCGAATTCTATGGCCGGGGCGAGACGCTGGTTTTCCCTCGCACCGAGATGATCAAGGCCACCGAGGAGATCCTCTCGGACAACGGCATCCGCGACCAGGCCTCGCCGGAGCTGCTCGACGTGTGGAAAGCCAAGCCCGCCAAGTAGGCCCCATTTTCGCTTCCGCTTAAGAACAAGGCCTTTGGGCCGATAGGGGCTCTCCGCCCCTGTGCATAAATACTACTCGCAAAACTGCCCTTCCGCTATTCCCTGAATTCCATGTCCGCCCACAATCTTACCCGCGAATACCAGAGCCCCATCGTGCCCCGTCTCGACGACGATGACGACGACGAACGCGACGAGGCCACGCCCAAGCCCACCGCCACGCCCGTCGGCGCCCTGATCCAGAAAAAGTTCCTGGAACAGCGGAAGATCTTTCTCTGGGGCGCCGTCACCGACGAGACCGCCAAGGATCTCACCGAGAAGCTTCTTTACCTCGAGACCGTCGACGCCGGCAAACCGATCACGTTCTACATGAACACGCCGGGCGGCTCGATCACCGCCGGCATGGCCGTGTACGACACGATCAAGCTCATCACCTCCCCCGTTAAGGTGGTTGTCACCGGCATGGCCGCCTCGATGGGCTCCATACTCCTCTCCGCCGCCAAGAAGGGCAACCGCTACATCTACCCGCACGCCCGCGTGCTCATCCACCAGCCCCTGATCACCGGCCGCATGGTCGGCCCGGCCTCCGACATCAACATTCAGGCCAAGGAAATGGAAAAGCTCCGTCTCGAACTGAACCAGATCCTCGCCACCGCTTCGGGCCAGCCCTTCGACAAGGTCGCCAAGGACTCCGACCGCGATTTCTACCTCAACGCCGAGGAGGCCATCGCCTACGGCCTCGCCGACCACATCGTCGACAAGCTCTGACGCCCCTCTCCATCGGGACGATCGCTCAAAGCGGGATCAAATGATCCCGCATTTTAATTTGGCACATTTCCCAAAAAGGGGTCAGGCCGTTTTCTGTTATTTTTTGCCTGAAAGACATAAGCCCGCACTGACCCTGGCTTGCCCATCTTCAGGTTCTCGGCGATCCAAAGATAGGGTGCACTTGATTCTCTTAACTGCATGGCCAGCTTTATCTTCCATTCAGAACGGCCGACGTCGTTCTGAATATCGTGGACAGTCTTCCCAGCGGAACCCAGGCCCTGCTCGAGCACAGATCTCCAGCGCATTTCTTTAAAGTCCTGCAGTTCTTTTGCTTCCAACCCCGGGTTCAAGGCTAGATGAGCGTGATCTTTCGCCACCTGCCGCCGCCAACCTTGCGTCCCGATCGCCCAACCCACGGACATTTTTTCAAGTCCCATCCGCTTTTGCGCTGCTTCATTCTCAGCCAGATCAATCAGGTAGCTGACGTAATGTTGTAAACCAACGGAGTTGTCTTCCCATCCATGATGAGCGAGCCACGCCGCGCACAGCAGAGCCTTGGGGCGGTCCGCCTGCCGAAACTGCCGCAGGCTGCTCCATCGAAACTCGGCCACCCGCGCAGGTGGCACCACACCTGCCCGGACCGGATTGAGATGAATGTAGTCCACCACCCGGGACAATGCCGCCGCATCTTCGATCAACAGAGCGTGGTACCGGCCTTGAAACAAGTGTCCGCGTTCCTTCCGCAACCGGTTAAACCGCGTCGAAAACGTGCTTTGCAACCAGTGCATCCCCTCCACCAGATTCGCCTGCGGCGTCCCCACCGCCAAGTGGTAATGATTGCGCATGACCGCATACCCGTGCAGGTGCCACTCATGCAATTGCGTCGCCTCCAACAACGTCGCGACAAACGCCGACGCTGCTCCCACGGTTTCAAACACATCCCGGCGGTAATTGCCTCGGTTAATCACATGGTATAGCGCTCCCTCGTACTGGATGCGTAACTTCCGTGCCATGGGATCTTGCTATGATCGATCCGGCACAACGGGCAAACATATTGTAACATATAACCGCCTGACCCCTTCTATTCGGTGCGGTAATTGCCCCGGTTAATCACATGGTATAGCGCTCCCTCGTACTGGATGCGTAACTTCCGTGCCATGGGATCTTGCTATGATCGATCCGGCACAACAGGCAAACTTATTGTAACATACAACAGCCTGACCCCATATAATCGGTACCCCATCTAATCGGACCTGTTGGTGTCACACTGGATGGTGGCGGCGGGCCAAAAACTGGGGTCAGGCTTTGCGGTTTGTAGCTGATCCGCGGAACGCGGTCTGGGCCCAGGTCGCACGGAAGCCGACAGGTCCGGGCGCTCGCACCCTCCAGTCGTTGGCAGCCGCGCCTGCTACTGAGTTCATCGGGCGGAGCGGCCGGGAGTCCTGCTCTTTGCCCGTTCCGACAAACGACCGCTTATTTCTTCCGCCAACAGATTGTTGCCCGCCGCTCTCGCGTTCGCTTGCGCCGAGTGCAGCGCCTCCGCCGCTTCGGTTGTCTGTCCTTTCTGGGCCAGCAGATTCGCCTGCCGCAACCAGACGTAGGCGAGTTCGCCGGCCGGGATGCGTGACCGCTGCGCCAATTGCTCGGCGAGCGTCACCTTGAACGGCCGATAGAGGGGGTCGCCGATGGCCACTTCCTGCCAGCTCAAGGCGGGCAGCGCATAATACACGGCGTCGCCGAAATTCCGGCCCTGACTCAGGGCCCGCAGCAACAGGTTGGGGCGATGCGTGAATTCCAAATACGGCTCAAAGACGTTGCCCACTGTCGCGGTGACGCCGCGCGCCACCAGCGGTCCGCACCACCCGATCGCGTCGCTATGCAGGGTCTGGGCCGAAAAACTGTGGATGTGCATGGCCACGGCGCCGACCGGAAAGCGAAATCCTTCCCGCGAAAATGGCCCGTTGAGGTGCTCGGCATACCAACCGAAGTACAGCACCGGGGCGTCGAAGCGCGCGTCGGGGCCAAACCCGCCGGCGGTCTCCTCACGGTCACCGTCGAAGCCCAGATCCTGCAACTGCTCCTGCACGGAGGCCAGCCATTGGTCGCCGATGGCATGCGGTCCTTTCAGGTCGAGGTAGTAACGGCCGATCAACCCGATCCGCTCCCCGGCCAGCGCCGCGGTGACCAGGTGCCGCGCATCCGCCCAGGTCGGGCCGTCGAGGCGGCACACCTTGACCACCTGCTGACCATCGAGCGTCTGGATATCGGCCTGGGCGAACAGCGGGTTGCCAACCAGCCCGTTGATCTCGTAGTTGCCGAGCGCGAGCAGGCTCAACTCGGCGTCGACCGCACCCTCGTTCTTCCGGAACTGGGCCGGCGTCTGGCCATCGTCCGACACCGGCAGGAGGGTGGGATCATTGGCAGATCGGAAGAGCGTCGTGTAGGGAAAGAGTGTGACATT
>JBDKHE010000120.1:0-8337 GCA_039797805.1 Verrucomicrobiota bacterium | reverse complement strand
CCATGTCGATCACCGCGGTGATTCTCACCTTCAGTTTCTGGCAACTGGTGCGGGCGACGCTCGGCGGGCGGAGGTTCAATATTTTTGAGACAAACATTTCCCAGACGGCGGCGTCATCCGGTGCGGCCATCTCCTCGGCCGGCTTGGTCGCACCGATTCCGGCGCTCACGATGATCACCGGGCAGGTGCTGGGTTGGGCGCCCCTCGCGGCGTGGACCTTTTCCGTCTGCCTCGTCGGCATCACGGTTTCCTACGGCATCCGGCGCCAGATGATCGAGGTGGACAAGCTGCCTTTTCCCGGTGGTTTGGCGACGGGCGAAACCCTTAAGGAGCTCTACGCCGTTGGCGGAGCGATCGAGCGGGTGTGGATGCTGGTGGCGGGTGCGGTGACCGCATCCGCGGTGAAGCTGACCGAACACCTGGCATCCGTGCCGCTCTGGAATCTGCCATGGCGCATCAGTGCCCGCGTCGGCGGGGCTTTGGAGAAGGCGGGGCTGACCTCGGTCTCCTTTGGCAACCTGGGGCTTTCACTGGAACCGACCCTGCTCATGTACGGCGTCGGTGCCATTGCCGGGATCCGCACGGGCATTTCCATGCTGTTGGGAACGGTGATTGCGTGGGGCGTGCTCATGCCGTGGGTCTACGACAATGGTTGGGCCCAGCTCGGGGCGCTCAATCCGACCAGCAGCTGGTTCACCAAGGGGGTGCAGTGGCTGCTGTGGCCTGGGGTGGCCATGATGGTTTCGTCCGCGCTCACCTCGTTCGCGTTTTCCTGGCGCTCGATCCTCAACACGTTCAGTGGCAAGTCACCGGCGGAAGCGGGCGCCGGGCGGCAAGGCTTCCAGACCTGGTTTCTGGTCGCGCTCATCGTGGTGCTGGCGTTCTCCGTCACGCTGCAAGTGGCGTTCTTTCAAATCAAGCCGTGGATCGCGGCACTGGGCGTGCTCTTTACCTACCTGCTGGCGATCGTCGCCGCCCGGGTGGCGGGCGAAACGAACATCACACCCGTCGGCCCGATGGGGAAGGTCACCCAATTGTGCTTCGCGATTCTTTCTCCCGGCTCGCCGTCGGCCAACCTGATGGCGGCCAACGTCACGGGAGGAGCCGCCAGCCAGTGTGCCGACATGATGCATGACCTGAAGACCGGCTCCATGATCGGTGCGCGTTCCTCCTACCAATTTGTGGCGCAGGTTTGCGGCGCCTTGGCGGGGGCGACCGCCGGCTCGGCGGCCTACCTGATCTTGATCCCCGATCCCAAGAACCAGCTGTTGACCGACCAGTGGCCGGCGCCGGCCGTGGCGACATGGAAGGCGGTCGCCGAACTGTTCATGAAGGGCTTCGACGCCCTGCCGCCGGGGGCGATCCAGGGCCTGATGATCGGTCTGGTGGCCGGCATTGTCCTCGCCGTGCTCGAGAAGACCATGCCGCCGAAGGTCCGTCGCTGGGTGCCGAGCCCGGCAAGCATGGGGCTCGCGTTTGTGATCCCCGCCTACAACGCCTTTTCGATGTTCCTCGGTTCACTGGTTGGCTGGGCGCTGGGGAAATGGGTGCCGAGCTGGTCGGCGCGCTTCCTGATCGTCTTTGCCTCCGGCATCATCGCCGGGGAGAGCCTGACGGGCGTCGGTCTGGCGATCCGGCAGGTGTTGTTTGGTCATTGAACTTGCCGGCAAATCCTCCGCTTGTACTGAGCCCATGACGAAACCCGACCGCTATTTCTACTCCACGGCGGCGGCGCTGTGTCTGCTCGTCATGTTCCTCGGCTTCATGCCGTACTACCTCAGTGGGCATGGGCAGCACGGCCGGGTCATCTCCCCGGCCATCGCGCAGGTCGTGTTCGTGCACGGGATGGCCGTCACGGCCTGGTACCTTCTGTCTCTGGTGCAGGCGTTGCTGATTTCCATGAAGAATCGCAAACTGCACATGACCCTCGGATGGAGCGCCGTGGGATTGTTGCCGCTGGTGGCGGTCAGCGGGGTCATGGTGGCGGTGCGGTCGACGCGGGGCTCGCCCGACTTTGTCTTTTTCGGGATGCGCTATCCTGATTTCCTCCTGGTCATGCTGATGGAGATCGCGGTCTTCACGCTCTTCGTCGTGGCCGGAATCCTGACACGTAAGCAACCGGCCATTCACCGCTCCATGATGCTCCTCGCGAGCCTGAGCCTGCTCCTCGGCGCCACGGCCCGCATGCCCTGGTTGAACGGACTCTTCGGGGGCGACACCCGCCTGGGGTTTTTCGGACCGGTCTTTTCGCTGGGTATCCTTTTGCTGTTGGTCAGGTACCGGCTCACGGAGACCTTTGACCGCTGGTTCGCCCGCGGGTTGGCCTTCATGATCATTGTATTTGTTGGCGCTGAGCGCCTGTCGCAGACGGAGGCCTGGCGGCACCTCGCGGGAAGTTTGCTCAAGAGCTGAGGGAGCCTGCGCCCAGCTTCCAGACCGGAGCAATCCCGCCAGGCGATCGCGCCCTGTTCGCCGATTGAACGGAGAAGCACAGCTCGACACCGAGCGCACCGGGACAATCGGGAGCAGCACAGAGGCTTGGAAAACAGTCCGGCTCCTTTGTCTTTCTCCGGTCCAACGAGCGAGGTTTTACCGAGGCTTATTTGGCAAAAAACCCTCGGTGGACGCTCTCCGCCACGCCCTGATCGCGGTGGCTCAATCTGCCTGCGGCATTCAGGGACCGTGCGGGTGAACTGTTCCTTACGGCCCGAAAAAAGACAAGTATGCTTGACACATGACAAGCATGCTTTACATGTAGCCATCATGAACGAATCAACGAGACAGGAATCAGGGGAGAGCATGGACTGCCGGCCAACTCTCCGGGAACAATTCAAATTCAACATCTGGCTCGCAGTCACGACCGCGACGTATCTGGTCACGCTGTTTCTGGTCCAACATTTCAAGGAGTGGTCGCCGCTCGTGCAAGTGTCGGTAACCCTGCTGCCGGTGTTGCCCGGAATGATGTACCTCGGGAAGGGGCTGCGGTTGCTCCGGCAGATGGATGAGCTGCAGCGGCGGATCCAGCTGGAGGCATGGTTCTTTGCCGCGATCGGCACGGTGATTGTCAGCGCGGTGATCAATGTGTTCAACGCGCATGGCCTGGTCTGGGAAACTTTTCCCCATGGACTGGAGATCGGCGGGACCTATCTCCTGATGTTCTTCCTTTGGACCCTGGGCGTCGCCTTCTCCACCCGTCGATACCAATGAAAAACAAACTCCGGGAATTGCGCGCGGCGCGCGAATGGTCGCAAAGCGATCTGGCGGAAAAACTCGGTGTCTCGCGTCAGACCATCAACGCGATCGAGACCGAGAAGTACGACCCCAGCCTGCCGCTGGCCTTCAAGATCGGCCGGCTCTTCAAACAACCCATCGAAGCCATCTTTGAGGTTTGATGGGAGCGGCGTCCGCGCTACCCGCACCCGGTTTCCGAGCCCAGCGCGGTCTGATATGCCTGATGCAGGCGGAACGTCTGCCAGGCGCCGAGCTTCTGGCCCAATTGGGCGAAGAGGTACAGCAGCAGCGCGATGAACGCCATGCCGCCACACACCCAGAAGCCCCACGGGTACGACTCGATGAACAACTGGGCTCCACCGAGGATGCCCGCGAAGGTGCCGAGCATCCCGGTGCCGATGTAGCCGTAGAGGAACACGGACCAGATTTCGATCTCGGGTCCGTAGATCCCCTCGATGCGCGTGCCACCGTCGGGGGTGGGGTCGAGACTGAGGAACAGGCGGGGGGACCAGTGACGCCGTTCCGCGTCGGGCAGGTGGATCCCTATGAAGCCGGGAAAATCCTTCACGACAAGATCCGGGGAGCCTTGCTTCAGCGAGTCGAGGATCTGCAACCGAACGTCGGCCGGCGACCGGTTGACGATCTGCTCAAAGCGAGGCCGGACGCGGAAGCTGCTGAGAGGCGCTTTCGTGCTCATGGGGTGGGGTGCCGTCAGCCAGTCATGCGAACAAGGCGTCGGCAAGCCGGATGTCCGGGGCGGAGCGGTCGGCGGTCCGTCCGTTGGGGCAAGAGGGGCAACGATTGCGGCGTCTCAGGCGAGGCCCCGAAACGGCGGGCGGCGCTGCCGGGCCGACCGGCGCGAAACCGGGCGCAGGGTCAGGCCGTCTTGGGTCTGACTTTCCAGGCCTCGACGATCTGGCGGATGGTTTCCTCGAGCGACTGCGTGATGTCCCACTTCGGGTAGTGGGCGCGCATCTTGCGGAGGTCGGAGTAATAGCAGATGTGGTCGCCGGCGCGGTTCTGGTCGACGTAGGTGAAAACCTGCGCCCGGCCGGAGAACTTTTCCACAATCTTGAAGGCCTCGAGAATGGAGGTGCTATTGGCCTTGCCGCCGCCGAGGTTGTAGACCTCGCCGGCGCGCGGGGCCTCGACGAAGGCGGCCATGAAGCGGGCGACGTCGAGCGAGTGGATGTTGTCGCGCACCTGTTTGCCCTTGTAGCCGAAGACGCGGTACTCCTTGCCCTCGAGGTTGCACTTCACGAGGTAGGAGAGAAAACCGTGCAGCTCGACGCCGGTGTGATTGGGTCCGGTGAGGCAGCCGCCGCGCAGCGCGCAGGTGGGCAGATTGAAGTAGCGGCCGTATTCCTGCACCATCACGTCGGCCGCGACCTTCGAGGCGCCAAACAGCGAGTGCTTGGACTGGTCGATCGTGAAGGTCTCGGGAATCCCGTGTGCGTAGGCCGGGTCGGCGTAGTCCCAGCGGGTGGCGAGTTCGGTCAGCTTGATCGAATTGGGGGCGTCACCGTAAACCTTGTTCGTGCTCATGTGCACGAAGGGCGATTCGGGGCAGGCTTGGCGGGCGGCTTCCAGGAAGTTGAGCGTGCCCACGGCGTTGGTGTCAAAATCGTCGAACGGGATCGCCGCGGCGCGGTCGTGCGAGGGCTGCGCGGCGGTGTGGACGATGACGGAGGGCTTCACCGACTTGACGAGCGCGAGGACACCGGCGCGGTCGCGGATGTCGAGCTCGTGATGGACGAAGCCGGGCAGGTCCTTGCTCAGGCGGCTCTGGTTCCAACGCGTGTCGCCCTGCGGACCGAAGAACACGGCGCGCTGGTTGTTGTCCACCCCGTGGATGGTGTAGCCGAGGGAGGCAAAATAAACGCAGACTTCCGAGCCGATGAGGCCCGAGGAACCGGTGACGAGGAGTGTCTTGGCCATGGTGAAAAGGAGAGAGTGAGCCAGACAGGGCCGGCCGGCACTTTCCAGCCGAATTTGCCGGGAGGGTTAGCTCTTGCCTCGCCGGAGGCGCTGATTGTCATGGCGGCATGATCTCTCAAGTGCATTCCCGATGGCCGGCGGTGCGGCGTGGTCTGGCCGCGGCGGTGCTGCTGGGAGGGCTGCTTGCGGCGGAAGCCGTCGAGCGGGAGTTGAAGATCGAGGCGCCGGCGTCCATCCGCGCCGGCCAGGATTTGCAGGTCAAAATCTCGGCGGGTACCGACGCTGGCAATGGTGAGCAGGTCGGGTTTCTGCAGGCCGATTCCTCGATCGACGGTGGCAAGACCTGGCTGGCGCTGTGCTATCTCCAGAACACTGGTCCGCAAGCGGCCCAGGAAGTCACCCTGAGCACCGCGCCGGGCATGTTGACGGTGCAGGTGAGGGCGCGGGTGGCTTTTCGGGACGGGTTGGCCGGGGATGTTGATTTCAATGGAGCCGCCATTCGCTGGCAGGGCAGCTGGAACGCGTGGGAAGCGCCACCGGCCAAATTGGCCAACGTCAAAGTCGTGCCGTGAGGCGGGCGCTGCGGACGGACGATCTCCGGCTCAGTGCAGATGATAGGACCGCTGGAGGGCCTTCGCGCGTTCGACGTGCATGAAGTCCAGGGCGGGCAGGGTCACGGTCGGGTCGTTGGTTGCCGGCGCGGCGATGAGTGCGCGCATGTCGGTCCCGCGCCACCCGGTGAATTCCTTCAGCTCCGCCGGCCAGCCGCGCAGGCACCAGCCCGCCAGCAACGCCATCAGCACCCCGCCCACGATCGCCCGGGGGCGCACCGCGGGCAGGCGCTCAAGCGCGGCGGCCAGCAGCACGCTAGCGAAGGGCAGCGTCGCGAGGAGCGAGCTGTATTGGTAGCGGGAGCTCAGGGACGCGACAAAGCCGGTGTGGTATCGGCCGATGCCGACGAGGAGGGCGTTGCCGAGGTCGTAGGCGAGCAGCAGCAAGAGCAGTGTCAACACCCGGCCGCGCGCGAGCTTGAGCGCGCCGGCGAGAATTCCGAGTTTGGCCGCCGCCAGCAGCAGCAGCGTGGCGGGATGAAGGGACGTGCCCAGCAGGGTGTAGACGGGGTTGAAGAGGAAATAGCTGGAGCCGAACTCGATCACCGAGCCCCAGTGGCCGGTGAGCTGCTGGTGGTTGCCGCTGGAGTTGAGCTTGATCACCACGGCGACGGCGACGGCCGGCAGCAGGCTCAGCAGCGCGGCCGGCAGGGCCCTCGCCATTTTGCCCCAGTCGCGCACCAGAAGGGCCGGCAACACCAGGGCCAGGGCCAGCACGGGACCGGTCAGCACGCCGCGCGAAAACGAGCAGGCGCTGGCCGTGGAGAGCAGAAACAGCGGCAGCCAGACCGTCCATGATCCAGGACGGGCGATCGCCGCCGGGCGTTGCGACCAGACGAGGGCGAGCAGCAAAAAAGAGGTGGCGAGCACGGCGGACCACTGGACCGACCAGCCCAGAGTCTCGAGATTCACCGGCGTCAGGGCGAAAATCAGGGCCGTCGCAAAGGTCGCCGGCCAAGGGAAGGTTGCGCGTTGCAGCAGGCGGACCAGGACCCCGGTGTTGAGCGCGTGGGTGAGCCAGAGCAGCCAGAGCATGGCCGCGTAGCTGCCGTCGAAGACGGAAACCGCGCCACCCCACAGCAGCTTGAACAACGGCACAAAATTCTCGGAGAACACTTGCGTGCTCCATTTGGCCAGCCCCATCTGGGCGAGCTGGTCCAACAGAAAGAAATCGTCGCCGAACCAATAGAGCTCACGAAATTCCCGGTGCCAGACCAGGAACGGCAGCAGCGCCAGGGCACCCGCCAGCCAGGGCAGTGCGCGGGTCAGGCGGTTGGTGGGGAGAGAGTCGGCCTGGGCCGACTCTGCCGGGGCAGCCGGAGTCGCGATCCCGGGGACAGCTTTCTTTCTGTCCCGCCAGCCGATCGCTCCGTCCCAGAACGACGCGACGATAAATACCAGCAGCAGCGGATAGATGGGGGCAAACGAAGTGACGGTCAGGACCGGGAACGACGTGACCTCGATCATCGCGTGCATCAGCACCGACGCGGCACAGGCGCCCCACGCGGCGGCGGCGAGGGTGAGCGGGTAGGTCCAGCCACCACGCCAGAGCGCATGAACCACGCGGAAACACGCGATCACCTGGGCCAAGATGAAGAGCACCAGCAGCACGGGCCGCAGGGTCTTGCCGGTCTGGTGCAGGAACTCTGCCTTGCGCAGGTTGAGCATGAAGCGGGCGCCCCCGACGACATCGAGTTCGCCCTCCGGTGGGGATAGGCGGTCGCGCGTCATGTCCCGGAAGAGCGTCAACTCCTCGGCGCCGCCGGTGCTCGGTGGCGGCCGGCCGCTGAAGCGGCTGAAGCGCACCACGAAATCGGTGAACTCGCGCACGGCGTGGAGGAAGGAGCCGGATTGTTCGTCACGCCAGGGCGGCAGGAAACCGCTGCGCCGTGGTCCGGCGGGGAGACGCCCTTCGTCGCAGGCCTGGTTGAGTTCGCGGGCCAGTTCCCCGTAGAAAGCGAGGGCCTGCCGGGCGTTGCCGGCCTGGCCGGCGCGGGCGGTGGCTTCACGCAGCGCCCACATCAGCCAGCCTCCGCCGATCTGCTCCTGTTCCGGCGGAAGGTGGGTGAGAAATTCGGATGCACCGGCCCAGTCCCGGGCCAGCCCCGCGGCAAACTGTTTTTGCAGCATCGCGAAGCGCGGGCTGACCGCGGCCATCGCCTCGCGGGCTTCGCGGGTGACGGGAACAAAGGGGAGCTCCGGACCCACGCGCACGCGGAGCATGGCCCCGTAGGCGTCCTGAAACTCCGGGGCGCGAAACTCGCAGGTGCCGAACCAGCCATAGTGGCTCTTGTTCAAGGCGCTGACGGTGAACACCGGCACGGCCGCCACGCATCCGGCGAGCGCGAGCAGGGAGGCATTGCGAGCGAGACGAGCCGCCGCATCCCGCCAGGAAACCCACAGAAACGCGGCGCCCAACAACGCGGCGCTCGGGACGAACCAGACGACCTCCTCGCGGGTGAGGTAGAACGCACCCGCCGCCAAGCCGAGTGTGAGCAGCCAGGGGAGCAGGCGCCGCACGGGCGCGGTGCGGCGGAAATACAGCGCGATCAACCCG
>JBDKHE010000119.1:0-3903 GCA_039797805.1 Verrucomicrobiota bacterium | reverse complement strand
TCCCACCCCGGAATTCCTGCGCGAGCGCACCCTGCTCGGCAACGTGGAGACCGAGGGCGAAATGGAGAAGGTGACCCCTGGCTCGCAGCTGATCGTGAAGGTGCTGCTCGACCAGTCCGACGCCCGTCCGGTGTGGATCCAAGCCTGGGGCGGCACCAACACCATCGCCCGGGCGCTCAAGACCATTGAGGAGCACCACCCTGACCGCATGGGCGAGGTCGCCGCCAAGCTGCGCTTCTACTTTATCTGGGAACAGGATTCGACCTATCAGGATTACATCCGGCCGCATTGGGGGAAGTTCAACATCCCGACGATCATCTGCGACCAGTTCGAGGCGATCGCGTATCGCTGGAAACAGGTACAGCCCGTGGAGATGCAGCCCTATTTTGAGGGGGCTTGGATGAAGAGCCACATTCTGCAGAACCACGGGGCGCTCTGCTCCCTTTACCCCGCCCACCACGAGGGCGAACAAGGCTTCGCCGATGGCGATTTCCGGTCGGAAGGGGATTCTCCGGCTTTCATCCATACCATCGTCACCGGCCTGCGCAGCCTGGAGTCGCCCGGCTTCGGCGGTTGGGGCGGTCGTTTCGTCCGCGTTCGGGAGAACACCTGGCTCGATCCGGTGCCGGTGCCCGGCTACGTTTACCCCGAGGGCCGCTGGTCGGGCAACACCGGTTGGGGACGGAACAGCCTGCGGGAAGGATCCCAGACCACCGCGGAGCAGCGCCGCGAATACTTCCGGCCGCAATGGCGTTGGTCTGATGTCCTGCAGAATGACTTCGCCGCACGCGCCGACTGGTGCGTGCGGGAATACAAGGACGCCAACCATGCGCCGGTCCCCCGCGTGATCGGGAGCCTCAATCGCGTGGTCAAACCGGGCGAAACCGTAACGCTTGCCGCCACCGCCACCGATCCCGACGGCAACCAGCTCCGGTCCCGCTGGTGGCAATACACCGAGGCCGACTCCGCCACCACCGCCGTGACCATCCGTAACCACGACTCACTCGACCAGGCCAGCTTCGTGGTGCCGAACGAGCCCGGCAAACAGGTCCACATTGTCCTGGAGGTCACCGACGATGGCACTCCGCCGCTGGTGGCCTATCAGCGTATCGTCTTCGACATCTTGTGAGGTCAAACAGGCTTCGTTGCCTGGCCCCTCCGGTCCAACTCCCCGTCCCATGTCCTCCCGCATCAAAATCCTGCTCCTCACGCTGCTGTCCGCGACTCTCTCCTTCGCCACCGTGGCCAAACCCCGCGTCCTTGTCCTCACCGACATGGGGGCTGATCCCGACGACGAGCAGTCGCTGGTGCGCCTGCTGCTTTACGCCAACGAGCTCGACATCGAGGGCATTGTCGCGACGACCTCCTGCTGGCAACAAAACCGCATCCGACCGGATTTCATCCAGACCATTCTCAACGCCTACGAGAAAGTGCAGCCAAACCTTCTCCTGCATGAGCCCGGCTTCCCGACCGCCGGAGCCCTGCGCAGCGTGGTGAAGCAGGGTCTGCCGAAATACGGCATGACCGGCGTTGGCGCGGGCATGGATTCCGAGGGCTCGGACTGGATCATTCAGGTGCTCGAAAAGGCGGACGACCGTCCGCTGTGGATTTCCGTCTGGGGCGGCGCCAACACCCTGGCCCAGGCCCTGCACAAGATCAGCCGCACCAAGACCCCCGAGGAGGTGAAGCGGCTGGTCGCGAAGCTGCGGGTCTACACGATTTCCGACCAGGACGACAGCGGCGCCTGGATGCGCCGCACCTACCCGGATCTGTTCTACATCGTCACGCCCGGCGACGATTACGGCCAGTCAACCTGGATCGCTATCAACAACACCTACGAGGGCATCGACAACACTTCCATCAGCAACCCTTGGCTGGCGAAAAACATCCAGCAAAACCACGGCCCCCTCGGCGCCGTCTATCCCGACGTCGCCTGGGGCATGGAGGGCGACACGCCCTCCTTCCTCGGCCTCATTCCGAACGGCCTGAATGCTCCGGACCATCCCGATTGGGGCGGCTGGGGCGGCCGCTACGAGGTCTCCACCCCTGCCTTCGCAACGATCGGCGACAGTTCTTCCATCGTCGTGCCCGAGCCCGAGACCCGTCCGATCTGGACCAACGCGTCCGACGCATACCGGCCCTATCTCCCCAATGACCAGAAACGCGCGGTGAAACGGAGTGACCGTACCTTCACCGGTAACCAAGTCACCCTCTGGCGTTGGCGCGATGACTTTCAGAACGACTTCGCCGCCCGCATGAATTGGACCACGAAGCCCTATGCCGGGGCCAACCACCCGCCCGTCCCCCATCTGAATCATCCTGACCGGATCACTGTCCGGTCGGGCCAGGACATCAATCTCGACGCCTACGGCAGCAGCGATCCGGACGGCGACAGCATCAGTTTCCTCTGGTTTCACTATCCCGAGGCCGGCAGCTACAAGTCCTTGCTGACCTCCGGGGGCGCCGAGAACGCCGATCGTTTCAACGTCAAGGCCCCGCAGGTGGAAAAGCCCGAGACGCTGCATTTCATCCTCCGTATCACCGACAAGGGCACCCCGGCCCTCTCCCGCTACCAACGCGTCATCGTGACCGTCACACCCTGATTCCGGCGGCGCACCCATCCGGCCGTTCTCCGACGCCATGAAACTTTCCCATTTCTTTCTCCTGCTCGCAACCTGCTGCCTGCCGGTGCTCGCGCCGGCGGAAAAGCCCCGGGTGCTCGTCCTCACCGACATCGAGAACGAACCGGACGACGCCATGTCGATGGTGCGTTTCCTGACCTACGCCAACCAGTTCGACGTGGAAGGTCTCGTCGCCACGACCTCCATCCACCAACAGAAAAAGACCGCCGCATGGCGCATCAGGGAGATCGTCGAAGCCTACGGCCAGGTGCGCGCCAATCTCCTCGTCCATGAACCCGGCTACCCGACGGCGGACCACCTGTTGTCGGTGCTCACGGAAGGTCTGCCCGATTACGGCATGCACGCCGTGGGTGCAGGCCATGACTCGGCCGGCTCCGAACTGCTCATCAAGGTCGTGGACAAAGATGATCCACGTCCGGTCTGGGTGACCGTGTGGGGCGGACCGAACGTCCTCGCGCAGGCGCTCTGGAAGGTGCGCGCGACCCGTTCGGCCGATGCCCTCGACAAGTTTGTCGCCAAGCTTCGGGTCTACACGATTTCCGACCAGGACGACAGCGGACCGTGGATCCGCCGGAACTTCCCCAAACTCTTCTACATTGCCAGCCCCGGGTTCCATTCGCTGGGCGGCTATCACCACGCCACCTGGTCGGGCATCAGTGGCGACAATTTCTGGGCCCGCTTCGGCGGCGCGGATTTCTCCATCGTGGCGAATCCCTGGCTCGACGAGCACATCCGGAACAAAGGGCCGCTGGGCAAACAGTATCCCTTGATGAAGTACCTCATGGAAGGCGATACGCCGACCTTTCTCTACCTGATCGACAACGGCCTGGGCAGTCCGGAACACCCGGACTGGGGCAGTTGGGGCGGGCGCTATGAATTCTACACGCCGCCGTTCCGCAAGTGGCACCTCGAGGCCGAGACGCGTCCGTTCTGGGCCGACGCCGCAGATGAAGTCCTCGGTGTTGACGGCAACTGGCACACCACCAATCACGCCACCATCTGGCGCTGGCGCTCCGCCTATCAGAACGACTTCGAGGCGCGCATGATCTGGAGCGTCACGCCCACGTACGCCGGCGCAAATCATCCTCCCGTCGCCAAACTCAACCACGCCAACGAACTTACCGCCAAACCCGGTGAGGTTGTCAGACTGAGCGCCGAAGGTTCGAGCGATCCCGATGGCAACGCATTGTCCTACCAATGGATCTACTATCCCGAGCCCGGCACGTTCAACATGGCCACGGCCCGCACCGGCTCGCCGCTC
>JBDKHE010000118.1:0-7325 GCA_039797805.1 Verrucomicrobiota bacterium | reverse complement strand
CTACCTGTGACACAATGTGCATCACGTGGGAGTAGCGCTCGATGATCATGAATTCCGGCACTTTGACGCTGCCATAGGCGCAAACCCGGCCGATGTCATTGCGCGCCAGATCGACCAACATCAGGTGCTCGGCTTTTTCTTTTTCATCGGCGAGAAGCTCCTTCTCGAAGCTGGCGTCTTCGGCGGAAGTCTTTCCCCGGGGCCTGGTGCCGGCGATCGGACGGATTTCCACTTTCTGACCGGTCAGGCGCACATGAACCTCGGGTGAAGCACCCACCAGGGAGAAGTCTCCGGCATCGAGCAGGAACATGTATGGTGACGGATTGACCGTGCGCAAAGCCCGATACAGGTCGAGGGGTGTCTTGTTGTACTCGCGGCTGAAACGCTGCGAGAGGACAATCTGAAAAATGTCTCCAGCCCGGATGAACTCCTTGGAGTCATCGACCATCTTTTCGAAAGCGTCCTTGGTGAAGTTTCCGCTCGGAACCCGGACGGCACCGGTTTCTGTCAGTGCAGCGGGGGCAAGGGGCGAGGGTTGGGCGAGCGCCGTTTGCATCCGTTTCAGCTCGGAGCAGGCGCTGTCGTAGGCGGCCCCGGGGTCTTTCCCGATGTGGGCGTTGACGATCAGGCGCATGGTCTGGTGGGCCCGGTCGAAGGCGACGATGGAATCGCACAACATGAACCACATGGCCGGCACACCCAGTTCGTCGCGTTCGGCCAGGGGTACGGCATTCTCCACGCTCTGGATGTATTCGTAGCCAAGGTAGCCCACGGCACCGCCACGGAAAGGGGGCAGACCGGGCAGCTCCACGGGCTTGTAGCCTGCGAGTTCGGCCTCCAACTGCCGGAGGGGATCCGGTTCCCCGGGCTGGGCGCGCAGAATTTTGCGGGGATTGCAGCCGATGAAGCTGTAGCGGGAAACGTTCTCTCCACCTTCCACCGACTCGAGCAGGAAAGCCGGACCCTGGCCCCGCAGCTTGGCGAATGCCGACACCGGGGTCTCCAGATCGGCCAGGAGATCGGTGCAGACCGGGACTACATTGCCCTTCCCGCACAGGGCAAGGAAGGCTTCGCGGGAAGGGGTGACGTGCATGATTACTCTACCGTCACCGATTTGGCCAGATTCCGGGGTTTGTCGACATCCCGCTGCAGGGCCACGGCGATATAGTAGCTCAGAAGCTGGACGGGTACAGTTGCCACGATCGGCAGGACGGCTTCGTGACACTCGGGAATGGTGATCACGTCATCGGCCAGTCCTTCCGGCAACTCACAGTTCTCGGAGGCAATGGCGATGATCTTCCCCTTGCGCGCCTTGATCTCCTGCATGGAGGAAATGACCTTGTTGAACATCTCACCGGATGGGACGAGGAAAACGGACGGGCAGTCTTCACTGATCAAGGCGATGGGGCCATGCTTCATCTCGGCGGCCGGATAGCCCTCGGCGTGGATGTAGGAGATTTCCTTCAACTTCAAGGCCCCCTCCAGCGCGATGGGGAAGAGGGACAGACGGCCCAGAAAGAGGAAATCGTGGTACTTCGCGTAGCGGCTGGCAATTGCCTTGATGTGGGGGGCTTGTTCCAGGGTTTTGCGGACGAGATCAGGCACTCCCTTCAGGGCTTTGACGTACTCGACGCCGTCGCCGAAGCTCATGTCACGCATGCGGCCGATATAAAGGGCCAGCATGGCTCCGAGGAGAATCTGCGACGTGAAGGCCTTGGTGGAGGCCACCCCGATCTCCGGTCCAACGTGCTGGTAGATGCCGCCGTCTGCCTCACGGGCGATCGTCGAGCCGACGACATTGCTGATTGCGAGAACCTTGTAACCCTTGCGCTTGGCCTCGCGCATGGCGGCGAGCGTATCGATGGTTTCACCCGACTGGCTGAAGGTGAAAAAGAGAGTGCTGCTGCCCAAGGGCATGTTGCGGTAGCGGAACTCGGACGCGTAATCGACCTCGACCGGCACTCGCGCGAATCGTTCGATGAGGTGTTCGGTGACCAGGCAGGCATGCCAGCCGGTACCACAGGCGAGGAAATGCAAGCGGTCGACCTGCCGGAGATCCACGGCGGAGATGTTCAATCCGCCAAACTGGGCCGTGCTGCCGTCCTCCGAAAAGCGTCCGCGCATGGTATTCTCCAAGGCAGCAGGCTGCTCGAAGATTTCCTTCTCCATGAAATGGGCATACCCGTTGAGGTCCGCATCAGCGATGCTCCACGTAATCTTGTCGATGACCGGAGAGACGTCCGCCGAATCAAGCGTGCTGATCGAGAAACTCTTGGCGGTGATGTGCACGACCTCCCCGTCCTTGAGGTAAACCACGTTTTGCGTGCGGCTGATGATGGCCGAGACGTCACTGGCCAGCATGTATTCACCGTCACCGACCCCGAGGATCAGCGGCGAACCCTTGCGGGCCGCGACGATTTCCGCCGGGCAGTCGCCACACATGACGGCGATGCCGTAGGTGCCGTGCACATGCCGGAGCGTCTTGCGCACGGATTCCAGAAACCGGCTGCCCTCGCTGGTGTCCGGCTCCTTGTTGTAATGGTAGGCGATGAGGTTGCAGAGGACCTCGGTGTCGGTTTCCGACTGGAAGGTGTACCCTTTTTCCAGAAGGAACTTTTTGATGCTGACGTAATTTTCGATGACCCCGTTGTGGATCAGGGCGATCTTGCCATCGCTGCTGAGGTGAGGGTGGGCATTGGCATCCGTCACCCCGCCGTGGGTGGCCCAGCGCGTGTGACCGATGCCGGTCGAGCCGGGGAGTTTGAGGGCGCGGGTCGTCTTGATGAGCCCGTCAACCCGGCCGATCTTTTTGGCAAACTCGAAGCGGGATGCGCTCAGAGTCGCGACGCCGGCGGAATCATAACCGCGATACTCGAGGCGTTTGAGCGCTTCCAGAATGATGGCCGAAGCCTTTTGAGATCCAATGTAGCCGACGATTCCACACATATTTTTTAAGGTTTAGTCTGGTGAAATTGAGGGGGTGGACCCATACTGCAAGGAATTAGATAACCCCCTAAATCCCCTCCAACACCCCACTTTATGCTAGAATCCAAACAAGTCCTTTCTGTCATCATGGGCGGCGGCCGCGGCACCCGTCTTTATCCTCTTACGAAGGAGCGTTGCAAACCGGCTGTGCCGCTGGCGGGCAAGTATCGCCTCGTGGACATTCCGATCAGCAACTGTCTCAACTCGGGCTACAATCGCATTTTTGTGCTGTCGCAGTTTCTGACCGCCTCCCTCCACCGGCATATCCAGAAGAGCTACCAGTTTGATCCGTTTGGCGGTGGCTTCATCGATATCCTCTCCGCCGAGCAAACGGAAAAGAGCAACGCATGGTACGAGGGCACGGCCGACGCGGTGCGTCGCAACCTGGTGCATTTTCACCGGCACGGCCATGATTACGTCCTGATTCTATCGGGTGATCAGCTGTATCGCATGGATTTCAGCAAGATCGTCGACCAGCACATCGCCACCAAGGCGGATGTGACCATTGCGGCGATCCCCTTTCCGGTCTCGAAAGTCGAGGGACTCGGTCTGATGCGGGTCGCGGACGATCTGACCATATCCGAATTTGTCGAGAAGCCGAAGGATCCAGCGATCATCAACAGTCTGACCATCAGTGAAGCGCTGGAGAAGCAGTTGAAGCCCGCGGACGAAAAACGCTGTCTGGCCTCGATGGGTATCTATGTGTTCAGCCGCGAAGTTCTCAAAAAGGCGCTCGACAATGACATGAAGGACTTTGGCAAGGAGGTCATTCCGGCGTTGCTCGGCAAATCCAAGCTCTGCAGCTACATTTTTGAAGGCTATTGGGAAGACATCGGTACCGTTCGTGCGTTCTTCGAGACCAACCTGGGGCTCGCGCAGCCCTTGCCGCCGTTCAATTTCTTTGACCGCAGCGCGCCCATCTACACGCATCCCCGTTATTTGCCGGCGTCGAAGATCAACCGTTGCAGCATCGACCATGTGATCATCGGAGATGGTTGTTTGGTGACCGATTCCAGCCTCAAGCATTGTGTCATCAGCATTCGATCCATCCTTGGCGAGAATTCCAACCTGGAGGATGTGGTGATGATGGGGGCCGATTCGTTTCAAACAGAGAAAGAGGTCGCCGCGGACCTCGCCGGTGGTCGTCCCCGAATCGGCGTCGGTCGGAACTGCCGGATCAAGCGGGCCATTATCGACAAGAACGCCCGCATCGGTGACAACGTGACCCTTTCACCCGAAGGCAAGGCCGACGGTGACTACGCTCATGATATCGTAATCCGCGACGGCATCCTGTGCGTCTGCAAGGGCGCGGTGATTCCGTCAGGATTCACGCTTTGATCCCCGGCGGACCGCCGCGAGGATCAAGGCGATACCGCCAGCCGCGAGGAAGAGCGAATAAAACGTCCCGCGGCTCATGCCCAGAATGAGCGAAATGCCTTCATCCGGCTCGCGGAAGTGTTCGCACACGACCCGCGCCACCGCGTAGGCCAGCAGGAATTCCCCGGATAGCCGACCGGGTTGCTGCCGGATGGCTGGGCTGCGCCAGAAGCGCCATTGCATGAATCCCAGCAAAAGAAATCCCTCCAAGGCCGCCTCATAGAGTTGCGAGGGGTGCCGCGGCAGACGACCTCCCCCGGTCGCCAGGAAGATGACACCCCAAGTGCCATCGGTGAACTTGCCCCAGAGTTCCCCGTTGAGAAAGTTCGCCACGCGTCCAAGACCGAGTCCTAAGGGCACCACGCTCACCACGAGGTCGCTCAACTGAAAAAAGGCCGTCTTGTGCACCCGGGCGAAGATCAGAAGCGCCAGAATCACACCGATGAATCCGCCGTGGCTGGCCATGCCGCCTTGCCAGACGCGGAACAGGCTCAAAGGCTCTGCCAGCAGGCTGCCGGGCTGATAAAGGATGAAATAGCCCAGTCGGCCACCGATCAAGACCCCTGCGACAAGGTAGGTCATGAGGTCGGTGATGGCACTGAGGGACAAGGGGGAGCGTCCCGCCCGATGGTAAAGATTGAGCAACGCCGCCGCCCCCACGAAGCCGGCCAGATAGGCCAGGCCATAGTACCGGATCCCCATGGTTTCGCTGAACTGAATCAGGAACGGGTGGGGGGTATGCACCCAGGTGGCCATGGGGAAAAAGTGGGGCGGATTGCTGAACAGAGTGGGCACGGGTTGAAGTTAGTCTGCTGGAGTAGGGGCGAATCGGAATCGCGAAACAATCCCATTCCCGGCGGCTTGGTGGCAACAGGACCTGCTCGCCCGACACTGTTTTCTTGCCGGGGTGCGGCTGGCGTGGCTTGGTCATGACATGAGTCTGCAGACTACTCCGCTCAATGCTTTTCATCGCCGTCATGGCGGCCGGATGGTGGATTTTGCCGGGTGGGACATGCCGGTGCAGTATCGGAGTATTCTGGAAGAGCACAAAGCGGTGCGCACCAAGGCCGGCCTCTTTGATGTCAGCCACATGGGGGAGGCCGATGTGAAAGGTCCGGAGGCCCTGAAGTTTCTCCAGCACCTGGTGACCAACGATTGCACCAAACTTTTTCCCGGCCGGGTGCTCTACACGGTCATGTGTTATCCCGATGGCGGCGTCGTGGACGACCTGCTGGTGTACATGCGGGGCGAGAATGACTATTTTCTCTGCATCAACGCGGGCAACATCGCCAAGGATATTGCCTGGATGCAGGAGCGGGCAAAAGGGTTTCAATGCGCCGTCACTGACCGTTCGGCGGATTACGGACAGCTGGCGATCCAAGGGCCTGAGGCCGTCAAGATCGTCCAGACGCTGACGCCGGCCGCGCTCGCCGGAATCAAATATTACCATTTTGCCGAAGGGGAAGTGGCGGGCGTACCCTGTGTCATCAGCCGGACAGGTTATACCGGCGAAGACGGCGTCGAACTTTACTGTGCGGCGTCGGACACCGAGCGGCTGGCCGAAGCCGTCCTTGCGGCCGGGGCCCCGTTTGGGCTCGAGCCCACCGGGTTGGGCGCCCGCGATTCCCTGCGGTTGGAGGCAGGGTTCCCGCTGTACGGTCATGAGATCACTGAGCACATCAATCCACTGGCGGCGGGGTTGGGCTGGGTGGTGAAGCTGGACAAAGGGACTTTCGTCGGATCTGAGGCCCTTCGCGCGGTCAAAGCCGCCGGCCCGGTCGAAAAGATTGTTTTCTTCAAGACGGGAGACCGGCGCATTGTCCGGGCCGAGTCAGCGGTCTTTGATGCGGCTGGCGAGCAGGTCGGTCGAGTGGTCTCGGGCACGCTTTCGCCGATGCTCAATGAAGCCATCGGCTCGGCCCTGGTTCGAACCAAGGCGCTGGCGGGGGATCTCTTCGCCGACATCCGGGGTGCGAAGCTCCAATTGCAACTCGTCAAGCCGCCCTTCGTGGCCCTAAAGAAGGACTGAAATTTCCATGAGTACTATTCCTGCCGATCTGAAATACGCCAAGTCACACGAGTGGCTCAAAATCTCGCCCGATGGCACCGCGCTGGTGGGCATCACGGATTATGCCCAAAACAGCCTGGGTGACATCACCTTTGTCCAGCTGCCCAAGGTCGGCGCCGTCCTCAAGGCCGGCGAGACCTTCGGGGTGGTGGAGTCGGTCAAGGCGGCGTCCGATGTGTACGCGCCCGCGGCCGGAACGGTTCTCGAGGTGAACAAAGCCTTGGATGCCAATCCCGAAAAAGTGAACGCCTCTCCGTATGCCGACGGCTGGATGCTCAAGCTGAAATTGGCCGATCCCGCGGGTGCGGCCGGTCTGCTTTCGGCGGACGATTATTCCAAGGCGATCGGTTGATTGTCGCTTGCGCCGGATAGGTTAGCGACAAATGTGGCGGACTGTATGCGACATCCGTCCCGTGTCTTCCCAGCGGTTCTGGCCCTCCTTAGCTGCTTGTTCACTGCGTGCAGCAAGAGCAGTCCAAACGTCGGGGTGACATCCGCGCCTCGTCAGCCGGTCGAAGTTGCCCAGTTGGTGCGACGCGATCTGGTGGAGTCGCTTTCTCTGGTAGGCTCACTTGCTCCCAATGAAACGGCGCAGATCCGGGCGGAGATCTCTGGACAGGTCCGGGCCGTACTCTTTGAGGAAGGTGGTCATGTCACTAAGAACCAGGTGCTGCTGCGAATCGATGATTCTGAGCTGAGAGCACAGCTGGACCAGGCTGAGGCCCGTTACCACTTGGCGGAATTGAATCTGCAGCGCAGTGAGAACCTCACGGTCGCCCGGTCCCAATCCCAGGCGGAGGCCGACCGCACGCGCACCGATTTTGCCTCGGCCGCGGCCGAACTCCAGTTGCTCAGGGTTCGCCTTGCCAAGATGGAAATCAAGGCCCCGTTCGAC
>JBDKHE010000117.1:0-5948 GCA_039797805.1 Verrucomicrobiota bacterium | reverse complement strand
ACCGGCCAGATCCAGGTCATGAACACTCTCCGGCAGATGACGGTAGGAGTCAGGAGTTCTGCGTTGGGTGTTCAGGATTTCCTTCAGCCTCCTCTTAACCAGGAACCATTAACCCACAACTCCGGCACACCGGTACCGGTCTGGCAGGTGCGCAACAAGGCCGAGCACTGTGTGAACCATACGTTCCATTGCGTGCGTGATGGGTGCGACTACTTGCGTGATTGCGCGGAACGCTGGCCGGGCAGCGGACTCTCGCGGTTCTATCTCGACGAAAACCAGCCGCACGAACTCCCTGACCTGAAGGTCGCGGGCAAGGCCGCGCAAATATGTCCGTACGAAATCACCCGCGCCGCCCTGCCTTTCAACGACGTGTGGATCGGCGATTTCAACTACGTGTTCGCGCCTGACAACCGCGGCCTCTTTTTCGAGCAACCCGGTTTCGATCCGACCGAGACGCTGCTCGTGATCGACGAGGCCCACAACCTTCCCTCCCGCGTCGCCGGGGCCTACTCCCACCGCGCCACCGAGAGTGAGGCCCGGATGCTGCTGGCCGAACTCGATCACCTGCAGGCCCCTGCCGCCCTCGTGTTGGCCGTCGAGGAATGGGTGCGCCTGCTCGCTTCGCTTGAGCCGACCGAGTGCCTCGATCCCATCACCGAGGCCGAGGTGCAGGATCTGCTGGAACGGCTGGTCAAACAGACCGCCACCCTCCCGCTCGACTACGCCACGCTGGGGCCGATCCACAGTGAAACCCTCTGGGGCTTTGCCGCGCTGCTCGATTGGCTGATGAATACGGAGACTGGTGTTCGCACCCAGGCCAAGCCTTCGAGTGAAAAGCCCAGAATCAAGGGGCTGCTCTGGGTGGCCCGCAGCGGTCAGCTGGAATTCACCTGCGTGGACGCCGCGGCCGCGATCGGAGAGACGCTGCGCGCGTTCGGCGGCGCCCTCCTGATGTCGGCCACCTTGCAGCCCAGCGCCGAGTTCGCCGAGTCCTGTGGGCTCCAGGTAGGGCGCGGACTCCGTTCCGCGTCGAGCAGCGGGCAAGGGACTGCCCGCGCTACCTTGATGGCCACGCCCGACAGCACCCAGACCTCCAACCTGCTCGATTCCGCTCTATCTAGAGGGGTCGCGCGAAGCGACGGGGTGCGTTTCCTCCAGGCCCCCACCCCTTGGCGTGCCGGCGCCTATGATGTGGCTGTAGATCTGCGCGTGGACACCACTTTCCGCCAACGCGCCAACCACTACAGGGACACCGCCGCCACCATTGTGGAAATGCACCAGGCGGCGTCCCGACCGAGGCCGGGTGTTCGGAGTTCGGAGTTGAGCGTTAGGGGGTCCGATCCGTCGCCGCCTAACCAAGAACACCTAACCCCCAATCCCGCGACGTCCTGCATCGCCGTCTTCTTTCCCTCCTACGCCTATGCCGAGGCGATCGTCAAAACCCTGAGTGACTACAACTCGGTCCTGCGCACGGCACTTCAGCCCAAGCTGCCCGACCTCGCCGCCCAGACCGCTTGGGTCGAGGAGCATCTCGTTTTCAGCGATGTCCTTTTTCTCGTGCTCGGCAGCAGTTTCGCCGAGGGCATCGACCTGCTCGGCGGCCGCATCACGCACGCCATGGTCGTCGGCCCCGCCCTGCCGGAAGTCAACGCGGTCCAAAAAGCCCGCCTGGCCGTTTTGAACAACCTCGGCCGCGACGCCGCATTCCGACGCGTCTACCAGATTCCCGGTCTGCAAAAGGTAAACCAAGGCCTCGGCCGCCTCGTGCGTGCTCCCGGACAAAAAGCCAAGGTACTCCTCCACTGCCGCCGCTTCGCCGAACCTGCGTACGCCTCGCTGCTGGCGGCGGACTACCAATATTTCCGGGAAATCACGACCATGCCAGATCTACAGGACTGGTTGTCTCGGAATCCCTGATTCATTCTGTTGCAATCATGTCCCAACGCTCGGGCCGTAGATAGGTGACTCCGACCGGCCCGAACGATGCATCGGCAGCCAAGGGGCTTATGGAAAAGGCGTTTGCTTGCGGTGAGAGTGACGGGAGAGCGAGCAAGCTCGCTCCCACAAATTCTAACGCATCTTTCCGGCTTAGGACCTTACAGTTCAGGGCGCAGTCTGCTCAGAAGTCACTACAAACCTGTCAGTCTGCACCACACGGCTGAACCGGCTCACCAATCGGTCTTCCGCCATCACCGCCAGAAAGGTATGCTCCCGCCACTGGGGATCCTTCTCCACCTGCTGGCCGGCGCGGATAACGTGAGGGGACTTCAGGTCTAGCTTCTTCCAATAGACCGAGACACCGGCGACCATCATATGGATCACTCCTCTGCCCGTCCCCATCGCCACGTCACCCGTCACGCGATTCACTTGTATGATGGTGCGACGTCGCGTGAACGGACTATTCCGAGCATCACTGATTCCCGAGGAATTCCAGAGACCGTTCACCGACACGTTCGGAGAGGTCATAATCAGCGCTTCATCCTCCTCACTGAGCCTGTGGAACCGGAAGGTTTCACCATCGCCACTGGCCCGCGATTCGCGGTCGACCGGCAATTCAGCCACCACCTCAGGACGATACAGCTCGCAGTTCAGATCCGCCCGGTAAGCCGGCGGTTCGTTCTGCATCTTCACAAAGAATGAGCTCGGCACGATGTTCTGAAAGGCAAGCAGACCCGTTCGGTCAGTCGGCAAGATCGGCGGTTGAAAAACGCGTACGCCAGCGCGCCGCATCTGCAAGCGCCGCTCCGAAGTTTGGCGCTGGTACCATTCATCCGTTTCGACATCCGCGACCGATTCAGGGAGTGAATAATGCCGGCGCAACACCGTCGCCCACGGGGTTAGGGAGTAAGTGTTTTTCCAGCCTCGGTTGAGCGCTATTCCGTCGGCCCACTCCCAGTTTTGCTTCGCTACCTCCACACCAATGCCTAGGTCTTCCGGCACATTGGTCGCGCGCAACAGCACATGGAGCCTGGCTTCCTCCGCTGCAGGCCGCACCTTGTTAACCACCTTGGCAAAGGCGCCGGAGGACGATTCGAACCTGATTTCGACCTGATCGCCTAGCCCTGGCACCAGCCTTGGGGTCGGCGCAGCCAGCGAGGCGATCCCAGCGCTGAGATCCGCCTTGCCCCAACGACCAACGGCCACCACCAGCGCGAGTCCGATCACGATCAACCCGACCGAACGAACGAAACGGCGGGTCAAATAGTGATGCGCCGTGACGACTGCCGAAACCGCAATCAGCGCCAGGGCCGAACACCAGATTCTCGAGTACATCGCCCCGACATCGACCCGGCCGGTCAACGGACCAAAGGTCACCTGCAGCAGGGCTATCCACGTGATGACTCCGACCACCAGCAGCAGTGTCCACAGCAGAACGCGTCCCAAATCGTCGGTGACCGTGGCCACCAAAAACGCCGGCGCGATCACCAGCAATTGCCAGCCCACGACATCAACCGAGCTCCAGAAAACATCCCGGCCGGAGAAACTGCAGTAAAGCCACCAGGGCAGGAACAGCAGCACCGGGAGCAGCGCGAACACCAAGAGCACGCCAAGCCCCTTGGCCAACAGCAAGCGCCCCGGAGCAATCGGTCGCGTGAGCCAAAACGCGGTGGTGCCGACCACGGGGTCGGCGTGCACGAATCGCGTCACAAGAATGTAGCCCATGACGACCTGCAGTTGAACCAGGCCGATGCTTACCAATTGCAGACGCAGAAAATAGTCTTCGTCGATCTGTCCCGGATTCCGCGCAATGAAGCCAAGCAGAACCTGACTGAGAAAGAGCAACGCCCAGATACCAATGGCCCATCGGTCGCGCGCGATGTCTTTCCTGATGATATGCCAGATCAATTTCATGGAGTGAAGGAGTTGACCAGCATTTGCCTGGTGAAAAGGGCTTCCGACGAAAAGCGAACCTGGATGATCACAGCCGCCTGCTCCCAATCGGGGATTTCCACGGTGCGGCCATTCACTTGCGCCACCGGAGGCTCCAGGAGGAGTTCACGCTGGCCGACCAACATGGAGTTGATCTGCACCTCGCCCACTGAGCGCACGGTCAGAAGCCGTGCTTCGCCCTCAGGTAGACTTGACGCGATAAAGCAATCCTCTCCCGCGCGACGAGAACTAAGCCCGAGGCCGGATACTGGCCGGGTGGTCCCGAAAGACTCGATAGGACTGAAGTCATGATCGTCGAGTCGTACGTAAACATAGCCATTCGAGCGTTCGATCGAAATGATTTTGGTCAGGCAAGCCCCACGCCTCAGCTCAGCGCCGACTTTCAGGGGAAGCCGCCCGATCTCCTTCCCGCGCATGAGGGAAAGATTCATCGTCAGCGCGAGTTTCCTGCCGCCGGCGCGGGCCACCTCCGCTCGCTCGACCGAATCTTCCCCTTCCAGCACCCAAGCAACCGGAGTCATCTCCGGGTCAGCGGGCAGAATTCGGGATACCCGCAAAGCGCTGCCATTGGGCGGACGATCCGCACCTAAAGGCACTCGAAACCGCCCGGCGAATGGTAACCGTCCGCTTCCCGAGATCCATTCCCCCGAAGCGCCATTGATTCGCACATAGGTGTCCCCGGGGATGTAACCGATAGAGCCCTCGACCCGGAACCTGCGGCGCAGGGGGCTGCTCGGACTGGGCTCAATATGGGTTTTGCCCAATAGCAAACTGACGGCCGGCTCTGCAGCAGAGGGTGGATTGTGACCGGTTTGAACCAGCGAGCTGATGTCCCATCGCCACACAAAAGGTATCGCCATGACCAGCCCGAGTCCCACGGCCGCAACGACCCAGGTTCGCCCGGTGCGCCGGGTCAGGTATTGGTGAATGACAAGAATGATCGGCGTGATCAGCAACAGGACCAGCTTGATCCAGTTCTGCGACCATGCGACGCCGGTGCTGATCGGATCCGGCAAAGTCACCATGCTTCCGCTCAGGAAAAAAACAACCAAGAGGAAGAGGACCATCGCGCCAACCGCCCGCACCAGAAACTGGCCGGAAGTCGCCGTAACTCCAGCGATGACAAAAGCCGAGATCGTGGCCTGGCCCTGCATAGCCGCCAGATCCCATGCGGCGTGGGCCCATTCACCGACCGAAAATCCAAAGGCTATCCAGACCGGGGTCAGTACCAGCACGGGCGCCACACAAAACATGAGCAGCGCTCCGATGATCTTCGCGGCCAAAAGACGTGCGCCGCTGATCGGGCGGGTCGACCAGAAGGCGGTGGTGATCACCAGGCTGTCTTCCATCACAAGCCAGGCCGCCAGGACGAAGCCAATGCCGATTACCATCATTCCCGCGGTGGTCGCAAAATACCGCAAGCCTTCATAGGACGCAGACTCAACCAGGCCATCACCCAAATAGGTCGTGAGCAGGCCCGGCTGGGCCAGACCGAGCAGCAACCATAAGCTCAAAGGTAGCCACAATCGGCGGAAATCCTTGCGGACGATGTGCCACACGAGCTTCATGCGGCCGCACCTTTGACGTTCAGTTTCTTCGCCCGGGCCAGGACGACGAAAATTTCGCGCAAGGTCATCGACTTTGCCTCCACGGTACCCGTCGGGAAGAGTTCCCGGCAGATCCGCTCGGTGGCCTCCCGCGCAAAGGCCGGATCGCAGAAAGTCGCCCGCCCGGCTTCGCATTTCCAGCCCAACCAGGATGAAGGTATTCCCGTCGTGGGACCGGCGGAACCGTTCAAGTCCACCTCAATCCTCCGGAAGCGTTTGAGGAGTGACTCCGTTGTCTCGGTGAATTTCAACCGGCCGTCGTCCAACAGGGCGATGTGGTCAGCCAGCCGTTCCACCTCCTCGATATCGTGCGACGAGATGAAAACTGTCCAATCGCCCAGCTGGGCCGCTTCCAGCAATCCGGCCACAAATTCCTCCCGCACCAAGGGATCGAGTCCGCTGAATGGCTCGTCCAGAATCAGCAGCTTGGGCCGGTACGCCAGCGAAGAG
>JBDKHE010000116.1:0-4164 GCA_039797805.1 Verrucomicrobiota bacterium | reverse complement strand
AGGGGGAATTCGGGTCGATCCCCGTGACAATGATGCCCTCGACATCGTCGTTCACGCGATATTCCCGACGGAGATCATCCGACAGGGGCTGCACCTGCACACCGGGCAACAATTCGCCGCTGGCCTCGGCATCGTCGGCCCGCTTGCCCAAGGTCACTTCCTTGGTCTCGGCCTTGCCTTCGCGCAGGTAGTTCACGGTGACCTTGGTGCCGGGGGTGATCTGGGCGACCAGCAGGCGGAGGTCATCGATCGTGGTGATGCTGCGGCCGTTGATGCCGGTCAGAATGTCGTCGCGTTTCAGACCGGCCTTGGCGGCGGGTCCGTCGGCAGGATTGAGATCCACCACGACCACACCCTTGGTGTCGCGGGGCAGCTTGAATTCCTCGGCGAGATCGGGTGTCAGCTGGGTGGTGGAGACGCCCAAGTAGCCGCGCGAGACGGTGCCGGTTTCGATCAGGCTGTGCATGATCGAACTGGCGAGGTTGATCGGGATGGCGAAGCCGATGCCGATGTTGCCCTGCGAGGTGGAAAGGATGGCGGAGTTGATGCCCACGAGGCGGCCGCGGGCGTCGATGAGGGCGCCGCCGGAATTGCCCTGGTTGATAGCGGCATCTGTCTGGATGAAATCCTCATAGCCCTGGACCTCATCGAGAATGCCGACCTTGCGGCTGGTGGCGGAGACGATGCCCATGGTGACCGTCTGGCCGACTCCGAGCGGATTACCGATCGCGAAGACCACATCCCCCACGCGCAGCTTGCCGCTGTCGGCGAGCGTGACTGCCGGCAAATTCTCCGCCTCGATCTTGATCACGGCGACGTCGGTCTTGGGATCGGTGCCGACCAGCTTGGCGGTGAGTTCGCGCTCGTCGTTGAGCAGGACCTTCAGCTCGTCGGCGCCCTCTACCACGTGGTTGTTGGTGATGATGTAGCCGTCGGCCGAGACGATGACGCCGGACCCGAGACCGCGCTGCTTCTGTTCGCGCCCCTGCACGCCTAACTGGCGGTAAAACTCGGGCACCCGCTCACGCACCGTCTTGCTGGAATAGACCGAGACCACGGCCGGGCGGATGCCCTCCAACACGTCGGCGTAACTGGTGACCACGGGCGACTTGACCTCGCTGACGGGGCTGCTGTCGACCTTGAGGGTTGGTTTCTTGAGCGGCGCGGCGGAGGGTTTCTTATCCGCAGCAACCAGTCCGAGGGTCAGGCCCACGAGGGCGGAAGCGAAGATGACGGCGAAGACTTTCTGGATTTTCATAGGAAAGAAGTGCAGGCAAAGACACTAACCAGCCCGGCCGGTTCCGCCAACCTGAACTCAGAAGCCCTTGACCTTGAAAAGGCTCGTGACGCTCTCGTTCGTGTTGATGCGCAGGATCGCCTCGCCAAGGAGGGGGGCGATGCTGAGGACCGTGATGGGCAGGCCCCGGGTGTCGATCGGCACGGAATTGGTGGTGATCAACTCGTCGATCAGACCGGACTTGAGGCGCTCGTAGGCCATCTCGTTTAGCACGCAGTGGCTGACGGCGGCACGGATGCTCTTCGCGCCGTGATCCTTGAGGATCTTGGCGGCGGCGGTGAGCGTGCCGGCGGTCTCAGTGATATCATCCACCAGCAACACGTCGCAGCCAGCGACCTCGCCGACGATGTTGATGGCCTCGACGGTGTTGGCGTTGACGCGCTTCTTCGCGACGAGACCGAGCGAGGCGCCGAGGATGTCGGCGTAGGCGGCGGCCATTTTCATGCCCCCGACATCGGGCGAGAAGACGACCAGGTTGTTGCTGCGCTTGCTGGCAAGATACTGGAAGAAGACCGGCGAGGCGAAGAGATGGTCGACGGGGATGTCGAAGAAGCCCTGGATCTGCTGGCTGTGGAGATCCATCGCGAGCACGCGGTTGGCGCCGGCGGCCATGAGGAGGTTGGCCACGAGCTTGGCCGTGATTGGCACGCGGGGCTGGTCCTTGCGGTCCTGCCGGGCGTAGCCGTAGAAGGGAATGACCGCCGTGATGCGCTGCGTCGAGGCGCGCTTGGCGGCATCGATCATGATGAGCAGCTCCATCAGGTGATGGTTGGTCGGCGGGCAGGTCGACTGGATGAAGTAGGCGTCCGCGCCACGGATGTTCTCGTTGATCTTCACGAACGACTCCCCGTCCGGAAAACAGTTAACGGTCGCGTCGCCGAGCGGCACGCCGATGCTCTGGCAGATCTCCTCTGCCAGGGCGCGGTTGGAAGAGCCGGAAAAAATCTTAAGCTTCGTATCCCTCATGTGGCCGCTTGGGTAACGGAGATCGGCACAGGCGGGAAGATTATTCTGACTTTTGCTCCAGGAGTTCGACGCGTTTGAACAGGTCGGGGAGCCGCTGGGTGAGAATCGCAAGGCGTCGCTCCAACATGTAAGGGATCGCCGGCGTGCCGTTGACGTAGGCTCCGGGAGCCAGATCGGAGGCGACGCCGGCCTGGCCGCCAGCCTTGCTGCCTTTCCCGAGCGTGATGTGCCCGCCGACACCGGCCTGGCCGCCCAATATGACATAGTCTTCCAGCGTCGTGCTGCCCGAGATACCGACCTGGGAGCAGAGAATGCAGTGCCGGCCGATGACAACGTTGTGGGCGATCTGCACCAGGTTGTCGATTTTGGTACCCTCCCCCACCACGGTGCGGCTGAACCGGGCGCGATCCAAGGTGGTGTTGGCCCCGATTTCCACGTCGTCACCGATGATGACCGAGCCGATCTGGGGCACCTTTTCGTGGCGCCCCTGGACAAATTCATAGCCGAAGCCGTCGGAGCCCACGATGACCCCGGGCTGGAGGCGCACGCGGTTGCCGAGCACACAGGAGGTGGCGATCACACAGCCGGGCATGATGAAGCACCCCTCGCCAATCCGGGCATCCCGGCCGACGAAGACCGAAGCCTGCAGCACGGAACCCGGCCCGACCTGCACCCCCTCCTCGACCACGCACAACGGACCCACGTGGGCGGACGGATCGACCCGGGCCGAGGCGGCCACCACCGCGCTGGCGTGGACGCCGGGCGCGGGGCGCGGCCAGAGCGCCTGCTCAATACGAGCGCACAACCGGGCGAGCGCGACCGAAGGGTTCTCGACGTGGAGAAAAACCTGACCGTCCTGGGGCACCCCGTCGTAATCAAGGGGCAACAGCAAAACGGTGGCGGCACAGGCCGGAACCTGCGCGCGGTACTTGGTGTTGCCCAGAAAGGAGAGATCCCCGGGCCGGGCCGCGCTCAAAGAGGCAATGTCCGTGACCGAACGCGTGGCGGTGCCCTGCGTGCGCTGGGCACCCACAATTGCGGCGATCTCGGCGGAGGTGTAGTCAACCTGCATGACGAAAAGACTCAGGGTTGCGCGGCGTGTGTCGGGCCGTCGGCGGGATTGGGCGGGGACATGGACACAAAAAAGCCCTGTTCGGTGGAACAGGGCTTGGCAAGTAATCTTGTGGACTTACTTCTTCGCTTCAGGAGCGGCTGGAGCAGCGGCCGGAGTCGCAGCCGGGGCCGGGCGATCCTTGTTCACTTCCGCCAGGACGGCGTCGGTGATGTCGTAAGCAGCGTCAGAATAAAGCACGCTGGGAATGCCGAAGAGCGTCGGGCCGGACTTGTCGAGAACGAGGGTGGCGCCGTTGCGCTTGGCGAGGTCGGTCACGACCTTGCCGATCTCCTCCAGGAGCAGATCCCGGTGCAGCTTGATGCGCTGCTGGAGGGAACGCTGGGTGTTCTGACGGAAATTCTGGACCTCACCCTGCTTGCGCTGGATGTCTTCCATCTTCTTCTGGCTGTCGGCCTCGGCCTTGGAACGGGCCTCGGCGGTCAGGAGGGTGTTCTTGGACTGGTCAACCAGCTCCTTGTACTCGTCAACCAGCGACTGGCCCTGCTTGTTGAGTTCCTCGACCTGCTCCTGCGCCTTCTGCTCGGCGTCACGGAACTTGGCGTTGGCCTCTTCGGTCTTGTAATGGTTGTCGTAGACCTTGGCCATGTCGACTACGACGAGCTTCACCGCGGGCTGGGCGAGCAAGGCGGTGGAGCCGGCGGAAAAGGCGGCCAAAGTCAGGAGGGTGCGGATCATCTTGTTCATAATGGGATGTTGGTTGGAAATGGGATCAGAAGCGAGTGCCGAAGGAGAAGTTGAATTGGTTGCCCTTCTTGTTGTACCGGTC
>JBDKHE010000115.1:0-11936 GCA_039797805.1 Verrucomicrobiota bacterium | reverse complement strand
GCAACAATCCCCGAAGCACGGCGGTCGTGGTCGGATCGTCGTCAACGATCAGGACGGAAAGGGACGGGTCTTCCATGGCTCAGGGCTGGCTCGGCTGAGTGTCTCGCACGGTCCCGGACAGGCGAGCGCATTCTGGCCAGAGCGCCACGAGACATCGCCGAGTACCTTTCCTTTCTTTGTGGGAGCGAGCTCGCTCGCGACAAACGGCGTCCGACGTCACGGCTCGCTCGCTTCCACCCGATAAGACAGCCAGACCCGGCACCGGGTTGTTGTCCCTCATGAAACAAAAAGAGCCGGTCCCTGCGGACCGGCTCTGGAGAATAGCTGGGGTGACGGTTAGGCCTCGTAGCCGGGAAGCGTCTTGTCGACGGACTCGCGACCGAGCTTGGCGTAAGCGGGCAGGCCGTTGTCGAAAGGCACGCTGATCTCGCCTTGGATGAGCGGGGTGGCGTAGCGGAAGAACTGGAAGTTCAGGCTGACCCCGTCCTCGTTGACCCATTCCTTGGGGAGCTTCTTCAGGCTGCCGACCACGTCGCTCAGGTTGCTGAGGCCGGTCTCGCAGGTGTACTGGTCGCCGTCACCGCGCACGAGGGTGACGAGCTTGCCGGTCTCCCCGTTGACGGCGGCCTTGACGGCGGCCTGACCGGCGAGGCTGGCCTCGTCAGCATCGGTCTTCGAGGCAATGTGGGCGGCCGCACGTTGGGCCACGCCGAGGCGCGCCACGCGGGCCTTGGCGCCCAGTTGGGACTCTACCAGATCGCGCAGCACATCGCCGACACCGCCGAGCTGGGCATGGCCCGCGGCATCGGTGGCGCTGGTCTCGACGGAAACGTAGTTGCCGTCCTTGTCCACGAGGCCTTCGCCCACGACCACGACGCAGTGTTTCTCGCGCTTGAGCACGCGACGGACGTCATCGAGGAACTTCTCGTTGCTGAAGGGAACTTCCGGGAGATAGACGAGGTGCGGAGGATCGTTCGGGTGGTCGCGGCGCTTGGCCAGCGAGGCGCCGGCGGCGAGCCAGCCGGAGTTGCGACCCATGACCTCGATCAGGGTGACGAGATCGCCCTGGCCGATGGCCTCGGCGTCGAGCGCGAGTTCCTTGACCGTGGAGGCGATGAACTTCACCGCGCTGCCGTAGCCGGGGCAGTGGTCGGTGGCCGGAATGTCGTTCTCGATCGTCTTCGGGATGCCGATGACGCGGAGCTCGTAACCCTGGGCGGCGGCGGTCTCGCCGAGCTTGATGGCGGTCTCCTGGGAGTCGCCGTCACCGATGTGGAAATAGTAGCGGATGTTGTGCGCTTTGAAGACCTCGAGCACGCGCTCGAAATCGGCGGGCTTCTTGAGCTTCGAACGACAGGAACCGAGGGCGGCGCCCGGGGTGTGGTGGAGTCCGCGGATCGCCTGCTGGGATTCGGCCGCCAGGTCGACGAGATCCTCGCTCAGGAGACCATGAACGCCATTGAGCGCGCCATAGATTTCCTCGATGCAGGAATGATTAAGGGCTTCGGAGACGACGCCAGCGACGCTGGCGTTGATGACGGAGGTGGGACCGCCGGTCTGGCCGATGAGACAGTTGCCGTTGAGTTCTGCCATGGTGTGGGTGTGGTTAAAGCTGGTATAAAAATGAACGCGAACGGTCAAAAAAGGCCTGCCGGACGGGACTGGCAAACCAAATCTCCCGCCGGGGGGTGAATAGGTAATTCCGGGGCGTAAGCCGTTGGCGCCACCCCACCGGTGCCTTTTCGCAATCCCTTCCCATCATCCGGCCTCGCTCACTCTGAAGTTCGGCCCCCGTGGGCGCGCAACAGACGGGCCACTCCGTCGAACTTCCTCTCCATCGCCGCATCCAGCGGCGTCTTGCCGAAGAAATTCTTGGTGTTCAGGTCCGTGGCGCCGTTCTGAATCAACCATGCCACCAGGTTCTCGTGGTTGGACAGCGTGGCGGTGTGGATCGCCCGGTTGCACTCCCCCGCCCGATCCGCCAAATGCGGCACGACTGTCTCCGCCATCGGGACGCTGCCGCCGTAGCCGATATAGAACATCAGCGGCAGGCCATGCGGTCCCTTGGCGTTGGCCAGAGCCGGTTCGAGGTTCACCAGCGCCTGGATGGTGGCGGCATCCCCCAGCATGGCGGCGGAAAAACTGTCCACGCGGGCCCCATGGGCCAGCAGGTGGCGCACAATGTCGGCCCGGCCCATGTGGGCGGCGCCTTCCAAGGCGCTTTCCCAGTCGCCATCGCCCCAGTCCCACCGCGCGTGGATCAGGCCCGGCGCGGCCGCGAGCATGACCTTGACCTTGCCAAGGTCGCCATGCCCGGCCTGGACGAACTCCAGCACCTGCCGCAACGGTTGCCGCGGCCCGCGCCCGGGACCCCGGCCGGTCTCCGGACCGACTTCCGTCTCGGTATTTTCGGCGGCTCGCCCCACGGGCGCCATGACCAACACCGACGAAGCAACAAGCGAGGTGGTAAGGAAAGCCTTTCGGTTCATGGGTCCCATGCTGCCGCGGCGGCACTCTCCCTAAAGAAAATTGTGCCGGACGGCCGAAAAACCACCAGCAGCGGAACGAACGCGTCGTTAGAGCAGCTTGCCCGGACGGTAGTCGGCGGCGCCCTTGTGCTTCTTCACCAGCGGCTGGACCGAAGAGACAAAGGCATCGACCTGATGCGGCGCGGCGCCGACGAAGCGCTCGTTCTGGCGCAGCACCTCGGTGAGCTTCTTCTTGCCGAGGCCGACACGCTTGTCGCCGGCAAGCCGGGAAAGGAGATCGGCATCACCACCATTGCGCAGGGCCTTGGCCGCGGCGAGGGCATGTTCCTTGATCGCTTCATGGGCGGTCTCGCGGCCGGCGCCGTTCTTCACCGCCTCCATCAGGATCGTGGTGGTGGCGAGGAAGGGCAGGTTGCGCTCGTTCTCCGCCGCGATGGCGGCCGGGAAGGCCTCAAGCTGGCGCAGCACGGTCAGGTAGGTCTCGAAAAGCCCGTCGATCGCGAAAAAGGCGTCGGGCAGCGCCACGCGACGCACCACCGAGCACGACACATCGCCCTCGTTCCACTGGTGACCGGCCAGATTGGCCGTCATGGTGACATAGCCGGAGAGAATGGTGGAGAAGCCGCATACACGCTCGCAGTTCCGCGCGTTGACCTTGTGCGGCATCGCGGAGGAACCGACCTGGCCGTCCTGGAAACCCTCCGTGAGCAGGCCCGCGCCAGCCATCAGACGGAGCGTCGTCGCGCAACTCGCGGCCGCGGCGCCGACCTGATGGAGCGCACTGACAGTGTCGAAATCGAGCGAACGCGGATAGACCTGGCCGACGGCGGAGAACGCGGCCTTGAAGCCGAGGTGCTTGAGGATGCGGCCTTCGAGCTGGTCCACCTTCTCGGTGTCGCCGCCCAGCAACGTGAGCTGGTCGAGCTGTGTGCCGACCGCTCCCTTCAGGCCGCGCACCGGATAACGGGCGATCAGCTCGTCGAGACGCGCGTGCGCCAGCGACAGTTCCTGTCCGAACATGGCGAGGCGCTTGCCTAGGGTCGTGGGCTGGGCGGGCACGTTGTGCGTGCGCCCCGTGATCATGACATCGCGGTACTCGGCGGCGCGGCGCGCCAGCAGGTTGAGCGCGGCCACGGCCTTGAACTGCACGAGCTTCAGCGCCCGCGCGACCTGGAGCTGCTCGACGTTCTCCGTCAGGTCGCGGCTCGTCAGCCCCAGATGAATGAACTGGCGTTTGGCGAGATCGGAAAACTCCTCCAGGCGGGCCTTCACATCGTGCAGCGTGACCCGTTCGCGTTCCTTGATGCGCTCAAGGTTCACGTCATCGCGCACGCGTTCGTAGTCCTTGATCGCCTCGGCGGGGATGGCGACCCCGAGGTCGCGCTGCGCCTTCATCACCGCGATCCAAAAGTCGCGCTCCAGCAAGATGCGGCCGTGGGCCGACCAGATTTCCCGCATGGCGGACGACGCATAACGCTCGGCGAGCACGTTGGGGATGGAATCGGCGGAAGGTGAGGTCGGTGGGTTCAAGAGGGAAAAGCGTTAGTCCCCGCCCCCGGGCTTGCCAATGGAAAAGCGTGGCGGCGGACGGTCGGGCGCCGCAGGGGCCGGGTTCTGTCGTGGAGGGCCCGTCTCCTGACGGGCCGCGGTCAGTCGGGAGACCGACCCTCCAACCTGGACCCCAGATCCCAGACCCTGATCACGTCAGGCACCTCACCGCCATCTCGCGCAGCACGGTCTCCTGGTCATTGGGCCGGCGGATGATCTCCTCGAAGGCGACGAGGAATTCCTGCTGGTTGTCGATCAACCGGCGCAAGGTGGGCAGCCGGCCCGTGCTCACGAGCTTGCCGGCGTACCACTGGTTCTGCGTGAAGAGGTTGTAACCGCTCTTCTCGGTGATGCCGCCAAAGTGCTCCGCGTAATTTTCCTGGGCCCGCGCCCACGCCGCCTTGTCGAAACCATAGGGTCCGGGCGCCCGCAGGTCGCCGGCGTCGATCAACACGCGCGCCTGGATCAAAATGCGGTTGCGGTTCTGCAACGATGACAGGACCGGACGCGCATCGCCGCCGGTGAAGAAATGCTGCGTCAGGGCGCGCAGGGTGCCGGGCAGGTCGCCGGAGAAAAACCGTTCCGCCGACTCAAAGAAATCACCTTCCGCCATGTTGGGCGTGAGTTCAACGACATGCGCCGCCTCGATGACGCCGCCTTCGCCAGCGTAGGTGGCCAGCTTGCGCACCTCCTCCGTGATCAGGCGCGTGTTGGCCCCGACCTTGGTGAGCAGGATCTCCGCCGCGCCCTCGCCGAAGGTCGCCCCGAACGCCCGGGCCTCGGCCAGCGCCACGCCGGCAAGGGCTTCGACGGCATTGTCGCCATCGCCTCCGGCCAGCGTGAAATCCCCGTTGGCCTCGCACCATTTTGGAAAACTGCGCCGCCGGTCCACCGGCGCCGCGGTGACGACAACCGCCACCTCATCGGGATTCACCTTTTCCAAAATCTCCTGCAGCGCCTGGACCTGCTTAAGCGTGCCCTCGGCGCGGCCGGTGACGTTGTCGGCGAGGAAACTCACGTCCTTGAGCCACACCACGCGCTTGCCGCCGAACATCGGCACGGTCTGCACGGCATCGCGGAAGCGGTTCACCGCCACCTCGACCTCATCGACGTTGCCCGCGAAGCCATTGATGATCTCCCGCGAAAAGTCGTCCGCTTGCGCCTCGGTCACGAGTGCGTCGAACCGCTCCTTCCCGAGGCGCCCGACGAGAAAGTCGTCGGGTCCGCAGACGAAGATGAAGGGCTTGGGCGTGGCGGGCATCGGGAGGAGATTTGCCAGCGAACCTGTTAAACACACGAAAAATTTCCGGCGATCTGATCTTTAACGGGTCCGCCCGAGGCCACAGGACGAGCTGCCCGGAGCTTGGTCCGCCAATCGAAAGCCATCGCGTCCAAATACCAACCACTCATTTCCAACTACTCTGTGGCGCGCGTGCCGCAGCCTCAATTCACCTGCGGGGCGGCGTGGCGGCGCGATTCCTTCAGGACCTCGCGGCGGAGCCAGTCGATGGCGTCATTGATGGCCCGCTGTTTGACGGCGGCGCGCGGTCCCGGGTAATTCATCTGCTTCGCCCAGTCCCCGGCCGGGCTGTGCAGGCCGAGATAAATGCCGCCGACGGGGTTTTCCTTTTGGCCCGTGCAGGGGCCCGAGAATCCCGTGATTGCAAGCCCGTAGTCGGAACCCAGTTTCTCGGCCACGCCGCTCGCCATCGCGACGGCGCACTCGGGGCTGACGGCACCGTGCTGCTCCAGCAGGCACTCCGGACACTCCAGCATGAGCATCTTCGCCTCGTTGCTCGTGCTGACGATGCCCCCCTGGAAAAATTTGCAGGCGCCACACAGGTCGGCAAAGGCGTTGGAGAGCATCCCGCCGGTGCTCGACTCGGCCACGGCGAGCGTGCGGCCCTGGAGCTTGAGCTGGTCGGCGACGATCTGCGCGAGACTGTCGTGCCCGAAGCAGAGAAAATTATCCCCCAGCAACGTCGCGCACTCGCTGGCGATGGCACGGAGTTTCTCCATGCCATAATGTCCGTCGGGCGAACTGATGCGGCAGTCCACCTGTCCCTGGTGCGCGCAAAAGGCGATGCCGAGTCCCGGACTGCGGTTGAAAGTGGGCTCGAAGAGCGTCTCCAAGGCGGATTCGCCGACGCCGATGGAACGGATCTGAATGTAGGCCTCGTGGTCGGACAACCGGCCGAGTGCCGCCAGCCGCGGCAGGACCTGCTCGGTGAACATCGGCTGCAACTCATTGGGCGGGCCGGGCAGCATGATGAGCACCTTCCCGTTCTGCTCAACCCAGAGTCCCGGCGCCGTACCGTTCCCGTTGGGCAGCACCACGCATTCCTCGAAGCGCCAGGCCTGTTTCAGGTTGTTGGCCGTGGGCACGCGGGAAAATTTGGCAAAGCGCTCGCGGATCGCCTGCTCGATCGCAGGATCGAAGACCAGCTTTTGGGCCAGCACCTCCGCCACGGCCTCCCGCGTGCGGTCGTCACAAGTCGGCCCAAGGCCACCGGTGGTGATGACCACATCGGACCGGGCCCAGCTTTCCCGAAACTGCGCGGCAATGTCAGCCGCCTCGTCCGTCACCGTGACGTTGCGCTGCAAAAGCACACCGCGCCGGCCCAGCTGCGCCCCGATCCACGCGAGGTGGGCATTCGCCGTCAGGCCGAGCAAAAGCTCATCACCGAAGGTGAGGAGTTCGTAGCGGAAAGTGGTGGGGGACGCGCCGTTGCGCGTCGGATCGGAGTTTGCCGGTTGGTGTGCCATTGACTGAACTGTCCGCGGTACCCTACCCCCTTTCCCGGAAATTGCCAGCTTGGCGGTGTGCGTCCGGGCACATTGTTCAAACCGGAAGCGCAAGGCTGACTTTTGCCGGGTTTCGTGCTCCCTGTCCGCTCGATGGCGATCGACCTCAAGGAGAAAGTCCGGGCCCTGCCCGAAACCCCCGGTGTCTACCTGATGAAGGACCGCCTCGGGCGCATCATCTATGTGGGCAAGGCCAAGAGCCTTAAGAAACGCGTCTCCTCCTACTTCCAACCCGGGCGGACGCGGGCCCTGCGCCACCAACCCAAGATCCGTACCCTGATCGAGATGATCGCCGACTTCGAGATCATCGAGGTGAAGTCCGAGCCCGAGGCCCTTTTGCTGGAGGGCAAGCTGATCAAACAGTGGCGGCCCAAGTACAACACCGACTTCACCGACGACAAACGCTTCCTCCTCGTCCGCCTCAACACCGACGCCGAGCTGCCCCGGTTCGTGCTCACGCGCTTCCGCAAGGACGATCGCTCGCGCTACTTCGGTCCCTTCGCGCATTCCGGCCTGCTGCGCCGCACGCTCGCCTCCATGCGCAAGCAGTTCGGCGTGCTGCTGGCGGACACGAATCCCGTAAAACTCCCCGACGGCCGCTGGCAGCTCTACGACGACGTGCGCGCCGAGCTCTCCGACTGGCCCAACGAGGTCAGCGCCGCCGAGTACCAGGACCGCGTCGCCGCGGCCTGCGAGTTTCTCGACGGCAAGTCCCGCGAGTGGCTGGAAACCTTGCGCACGGAAATGGCCGCCCGTTCCGCCAAACAGGAATACGAGAAGGCCGCCGAGCTGCGCGACGTCGTGCTGGCCCTGGAAAAAACCCTCGAGCGCACGCGCAAGTTCACCCGCGACCTCACCAAACTGCGGCCCAACACCGAGGCCCTGCGCTCCCTGCAGGAGGCCCTCGGACTCGAATCACCCCCGGTGCACATGGAGTGCTTCGACATCTCGCACATCAGCGGCACCTTTGTCGTGGCCTCGATGGTGCACTTCACCGACGGCCGACCGGACAAGGACCAGTACCGGCGTTTCTCCATCAAGAGTTTCATCGGCAACGACGACTTCCGCGCGATGGAGGAGGTCGTGGGCCGGCGCTACCGCCGGTTGATCGAGGAGAAGAAACAGTTCCCCGACCTGATCGTCATCGACGGCGGCCGCGGCCAGATTGGCGCCGCCCTGAAATCTTTCGTCGCCCTCGACTGCATGCCGCCAGCCCTCATCGGCCTCGCGAAAAAACACGAGACGATCATCTTCCCCGACGCCCGCGCCCCGCTCAACCTCCCGCTCGGCCATCCCGGGCTGAATCTGCTCCAGCGCCTGCGCGACGAAGCCCACCGCTTCGCCAACACCTACAACGCCGACCTCCGCTCCCGGAAGATCAAGGAGAGCATCCTCGACGATTTCACCGGCCTTGGCGAAAAGCGCAAAGCCGCCCTCCTTGCCCAATTCGGCTCGATCGAAAAAATGCGCCACGCCACCGTCGACCAGTTGGCCGAAACCCCGGGCATCGGCCCAAAGTTCGCCGAAGATCTCCACGCCTTCCTCACCCAAGCTAAACCCACCGCCGCCAATCCAGATTAAGCAACCGTTCCGCCCAAGACGACAGTCGGTGTCCGGATCCTTGGAGGGTCGGCCTCCCCTCCGACCGCGAAGCCCATCAACCTTTCGCCCACGAAACCCACGAAAGTACACGAATACAAAAGCCAAGCGTGTGGCCACGAGGTTCCCGTGTCAGACTGACTTAGCCTCAATTCAACCGCACGATCGTCGCATTCAGCACCGTCGCGAAGCTGACCCAGAGGACATACGGCAGCCAGAGGACGCCGGCCAGGCGGTCCGTCCGCCACAAACCAATCTGCATCCACCCGAGCAAGCCGAGCAACCCGACGATGTCGACCAAGGCCCATGCCGGCTGCTTCAAGCCGAAGAACAGCACGGACCAAAGCGCATTAAAGACCAATTGCCCGAAATAGCCCGCCACCAGCGGTCGCGCCGCCGGCCCGGTCCGCCAGGCGCGCCAGATGGCCACCCCCATCAGCACATAAAGGGTGCTCCAAACCGGTCCGAAAATCCACGACGGTGGATTCCACGACGGCTTGGCGAGCATGGGGTACCAAGTCCGGACATTGGCAAAGGTAACCCAGGACCCGATGGCGCCAGCGAGGAAACTGGCGCCGATAAAGCCGGCCAAAACCAACCACGGGCGACGGGAAAGGGAAGCATGCATCACCGCTTACTACGGCTGAGGGCCCGGACCGGACGGTCTGGCACGGAAAAATCCGCCTCAAAAAATCGTGCCGCTCCCTAACCTTTCAAACGCGTGACCCACGCAAGCGCCGCGTCCGGCAGGAGCCATTTCAGCAGCAGGAAGATTTTCGCATGGAAGGGACCGTTGTATCGCGCGGATGGATTCTCGCTGACCAGCGCCTTCTCCACCAACCGGGCGATGTCATCGGGCACCCCGGCCACGCGGCGCATGGACTTCGTGTTCTCGCTGTAGCCCTTGTAGAACGGCGCGTAGGGTCCGGCGTTGGCGATCACGTCGGCCGAGGCCACATTGGCGGCGTCGACAAATTCGGTGATGATGAAGCCGGGACGGATGAGCGCCACGCGCACGCCAAAGGGCTTCAGCTCGCCACGCAGGCCGTCGGTCAACGCTTCCAGCGCGTGCTTGGTCGAATCGTAGATGCTGGACAGCGGTCGCGCGATTTTTCCCGCGACGGAGCCGATGTTGATGATGCAGCCGGAGCCGCGTGCGCGCATGCCCGGCAGCACCAGCTGTGTCAGGGCGACCAGGGAGAAGATGTTGGTCTCATAGTTTTTCCGGATCAACTCCACCGGCACCACCTCCACGGGCCCGCGCGTGCCGTAGCCGGCGTTGTTCACGAGCGCGTCAATCCGGCCGAATTTCGCGAGAGTGGCCGCCACGAGTCTGCGCCGGTCGGTGTCGCTGGTGATGTCGCCCGCCACCGCGAGCACGCGCGCCCCGCTGGCATCCAGTTCCCGCGCGAGCGCATCCAGGCGTTCCTGGCGCCGCGCCGTCAGCACGACCTTCGCCCCGCCGCGCACCAGCCGCCGCACGGTGGCTTCACCGATCCCCGCGGAGGCACCGGTGACAATCACGACCTGGTCAGCGAGGTTGGGCATGGGGGACGTTATTGGTTAGGTGTTAGGAGTTCGGAGTAGAAAGGCTCTCATGGCGCGGGGGCAGGGTTGAGGTCTCTTCACTCCTAACGCTTAACGCACATCCCCTAACCGCCGCCGCAGGCGGCTCACTCCGAGTCGTAGATCTGAACGCGCGCCCAGAAGGTTTTGAAATTCTCGATGAAGGCGAGGTGCACCGGGTCCACCTGGTAGGCCGCCTCCGCGACAACATCCCGACAAACGACGATGAGCGCGACGTCGTAGCTGGAATCCACGACCGGGCGGCGCGTGGTCGCGGCGGGCGCGCCGACGATCACCTGGGCGGCGCTCTTGATGGTCTTGAGGGATTCGACGCCGCGACGGAAGGCCGCGCGCTGCTCGGCGGTGAGTTCAGGTTTCAGCCAGAAATATACGCAGTGATAAAGCATGGTGCACCGAACAAACACCGGGGAGACCCGCGTGGCAAATGCCTATTGCGAAAAGACCGCTTTCGCCGTTGATTGCCCGCACCCCATGAATGTCTCCTTTCGCACCGGCGCTTCTGTCCTGGCAGGCTGTCTCGGCCTCACGCTCAACCTCCCTGCCCTCGAACTCGCGCCGCCGTTCACCGACCACGCGGTGCTGCAACGCGACACCACCGTCCCCGTGTGGGGGTGGGACGAACAGCCGGGTTCCACGGTGTCCGTCACTTTCGGCGGCCAGACAAAGCTGACCCAGGTCAACGCGTCCGGCTTGTGGCGCGCCGATCTCGATCCGCTGCCCGCCAACGCCACGGGGACGGATCTCGTGGTGACCCGCGGCCACACGAGCATCACGTTGCGCGATGTGGTTGTCGGCGAGGTCTGGCTCGCCTCCGGCCAGTCCAACATGGAATGGGCGCTCGGCAGTTCGCCCGTTTCTCTGGCCGCAGAAAAGGCCCGGCCGGCCAATCCGCTCATCCGCCACCTGCGCGTAGACCATCTCCCGGCCGACCTGCCCGTCGCCAAGGTCAAGACCAGCGGCTGGCTCAGCGCCACGCCCGACACGATCAGCGGCTTCACCGGTGTGGGCTACTATTTCGCCCGTTTCGTCAGCGAGACCCTCCAGGTGCCCGTCGGTATCTTGCACGCCTCCTGGGGCGGCACGCCGATCGAATCCTGGATCCCGGAACCCGTGCTCCGCAGCTCTCGCGCCTGGCCGGAATTCAACCGCAAGTGGCAGGCCGCGCTGAGAGTCTGGCCGCAGGCCTATGCCGACCAACCGGGGTTGGAAGCCGCGTTCCAAAAAGCCATCGAGGACCGCCGCACCAAGGGAACCCCCATCACCATGCCTTGGCCGCGTCCGCCGATGGGACCCGGCTCCGCCTACGGTCCGGGCACGTTGTACAACGGCATGCTCGCCCCGCTCGCGCCCTACGCGCTGCGCGGGGCGCTCTGGTACCAGGGCGAGTCCAACGTCGGCCGCGCCGGCGAATACGCCGAGCTCCTCCCGGCGATGATCCAGGCGTGGCGCAACACCTGGTTGCAGGGCGATTTCCCCTTCCTCGTCGTGCAGCTGCCGAATTTCTCGGACAACGGGAAACCCGACGGCCGCGCCTGGGCGGAACTCCGCGAGGCGCAGGAATCCGTGCTGCACGCGCCGGCCGGCGGTCTCGCCGTCATCATCGACAACGTCGAGCCCGACAATCTGCACCCGGTCGACAAGCAGCCCGCGGGCGAACGCCTCGCCCGGCTCGCGCTGAACCGCGTCTATGATCAGCGCGCCATTGTCGCCAGCGGTCCGGTACTGCAAGCGGTCAGGCCCGATGGTTTCGCCATGCGCCTCGTCTTCAGTTATGCCGACGGACTCAAGAGCACCCGGCCCACGGTCACCGGTTTCGAACTCGCCGGCACCGACCGCGTGTTTCATCCGGCCACAGCGGTGATCGACGGCCCGTCCGTGGTGGTGAGTGCCGCCGCGGTCACGGCACCC
>JBDKHE010000114.1:0-2712 GCA_039797805.1 Verrucomicrobiota bacterium | reverse complement strand
CGACCCCGGGTGGCCGAGGTCGTTTTTGCCGATCCGGTGAAGCTGCAATGGCTGGAAGCCCTGCTGCATCCCCGGTTGTTGAGCCGTTGGAGGGCGATTTTCGCGGCCGCGGAAGGGGAGGCCTTTATCGTCGAGGTACCCTTGCTCTTCGAAAAAGGCCTGGAGAATTGGTTTGATTTCACCGTGTGTGTGGCCACAGGCTCTGCGACGCAATTGAGGCGGCTGGAGCAACGCGGCATTTCCCCGGAACACGCCCGCCAGCGTCTGGTCAAGCAACTGCCACTGGCCCGCAAATGCGAGTTGGCAGACCACGTTCTCCTGAATGACGGCACCCCCGAATTTCTTCGAGAACAGGTTAATGCCCTGGCTGACCGCCTCTTGAAATATCAACCCTCCCGGCCCAACAGCCGCCTTCATGTCCGTCCCTCCTAAATCCGAAGAGGATAATAGCAAACCCGCCGCTTCATCTGAATCGGCCGAAACCAAGCGCGCCCCGCGTACCCGGTCCCGACTCTACCGGGCCAAAGCGACCAAACCCGCGAAGGCGACCAAGACTTCAAAAGCGGCGAAGGCAGCGGCCGAAGCCGCGCCGGCTCCCGCCGAGGTCGCGCCGGCATCCGCGCCCCGCAAAGAAGAGCCGGTGCAGATGGAGATTGCGCACGCCCCGCAACCGGAACCGCAGCCGCAGCCCGCGCCGGCTGCCCCGAGTGAGCCCGCACCGGCTGAGTCCTCCGCTCCGGCCGCACATGCCGACCAACCTTCCGCATCCCAGCAGGGCGGACACGGCGGCCAGGATGACGGCGGCGGAAATGGCGGTGGTCATTATCAAGGCGGTCAAGGCGGCCAAGGTGGCGGCGGCGGCAAATGGGGCCGGCGTCAGCGTGGCAAACATTTTCAAGGTGGCGGCGGTGGTGGTGGCAAGTGGGGCAAGCCGGGTTTCCAACCCGGCGGCGGCAGCAACAAGCCGCCCCAACCGTTGCCGCCGAAGGAAGTCATCATCTATGGCGATCTCCCCGATCCCGCCCGCTTCGCCAGCATGGAAGCGATCGAGAAGGTCGCGGCCGAGATTGCCTCCGGCGCCGGCGAGCCCATTTGGCTCAATGAACTTTATGCGCTCAACCACGCCGACCTGATCGCCTTCGCCCGCAAACTGGGGGCGAAGATCGAAGGGGCGCCCACCCGCCGGCAACTGCTCTCGCAGGTGTTTGCAGCCGCGGTCGAGCAGAAGATCCCGCTGCATGATCGGGGTTACATCGACCAGACGGACCGCGGCATCAGCTTCATCGTCCACGAGGATGTGAACTACCGGCTCTACCCCGAGGATGCCTATCTCCCGGAGATCTTCGTGAAACAGCTCGGCCTCAAGCGGGGCCACGCCGTCGAGGTGCAGGTGCAGGCACCCCAGAACAACGAGCGCTGCCCGTCGGTCATCGCCATCCGCAAGGTCATGGGCGGTGATCCCGCCGCGATCACCACGATCAAGCCCTTCGAGGAACTCACGCCCTATTACCCGTTGAAGCGGATCTGGCTGGAAATCCAGGGACTCAAGGATGTCTCCATGCGCATGGTGGACATCATCACCCCGATCGGCTTCGGCCAGCGCGGGCTGATCGTGGCCCCGCCGCGCACGGGCAAGACGATCCTGATGCAGAACATGGCCAACGCCATCGCCGAGAACTCCCCGGAGGCGAAGCTGATCATTCTGCTCGTGGATGAGCGACCCGAGGAAGTCACCGACTTCAAGCGCCACTGCAAGGGCGAGGTCGTCAGCTCGACCTTTGACGAGGCGCCCGAGAGCCACATCCATTGCGCGGAGATGGTCATCGAGAAGGCCCGCCGTCTCGTCGAGCACGGCGAGCATGTGGTGATCCTGCTCGATTCCATCACCCGTCTGGCCCGTGCCTACAACGCGCTGGCTTCCAACAGCGGCAAGATCATGTCCGGCGGCCTCGAGGCCAACGCCCTGCAGAAGCCCAAGCGCTTCTTCGGTTCGGCGCGCAACATCGAGGGGGCTGGCAGCCTCACCATCATCGGCACCGCCCTCGTGGACACCGGCAGCCGCATGGACGAGATCATCTTCGAGGAGTTCAAGGGCACGGGCAACAGCGAGCTCCACCTCGACCGCGACCTTGTCAACAAGCGCATCTTCCCCGCGATCAACATCGACAAGAGCGGCACCCGCAAGGAGGAGCTGATCTATCACCCGGACGAGCTGCTCAAGATCTACGCCCTGCGCCGCGCCATGCAAGGCGTGCCCGCGGCCGACTCGATGGACATGCTCATCCAGCGCCTCAAGAAGACGAAGACCAACTCCGAATTCCTCCTGAGCCTGAACCGCTGATCCCGCCTCTGCGGGAACGGCCCACGCCGTGACCACCGCCCCCGATCACCTTCTGCAACTGGCCCGCCAGCACGGCGTGGCGGTCGAAGGAATCGGGCGTGGCGAAATCGGGAGGGCCCTCGCCCACGCTCTGGGCCTCGCCTGGGTCGAGCTCGGCGACCGCGTCATCCCGGCAGAACTGCTTACGGCGGTGCCCCGCCGTTTTGTTCTCGCGAATACCGTCATCCCCTTTGCGCAGGCCGCCGGGGTGCTGCACGTCGCGCTGGCCGACCCCACGGATACGGGGGTGCTGGACGACCTTGCGCACCTGACGGACAGACCGGTGTTGCCGGTCCTGGCAGAGGAAGAAGACATCCGCCGGGCGATCGCCC
>JBDKHE010000113.1:0-3626 GCA_039797805.1 Verrucomicrobiota bacterium | reverse complement strand
GGACGAAAAACAGCATCGCGTAGTAGGCCACGGCGATGACCAAGCCGAGCCGGATCAACCGCCCCGGATGGCTGCGGGAGGCGAGCAGGCCGAAGTAGAACATGAACGGCAACTCGAAGATTGGTGCGACGCTATAAGCGATGCCCACCTGCTGCTCGGTGCCGGACATGGTGCGCAGGATCAGGAGAGGGAGATTCATCATGCCCATGGTGATGCAGATGAAGACGAGCACGAAGGCCGTGAAATAGCACAGCAGATCGGGCCGGCGCAGCAGTCGCCCCAGCGGCACCTTGAGGGCCAGGGCGGCCGCGGTGGGGGGCCGCGCCGGAATGAAACGCCAGACGATCAGAAACAGCAGACCGAAGAGGGCGGCGCAGGCCAGGAAGGTTCCCCGGTAGGAGTAATGCACCATCACCCACGCCCCGATGGCCGGCCCGATTGTCCAGGCCAGGGAGAACAACAACCGGAAAATGTTCATGTACAGGGGCGCCTCGGCGGAGGCCACGCCTTGCCGCGTCAGGAACTCCCGCTGGTAGGCGAAGAGCTGCGCAAACGTGATGGAGGACAGGCCGAGTGCGAGTGAGCCAATCACGGTCAGCCAGAGCACATCACGGACAAAGGCGTAACCGACGTAGCCCGCGCAGCCGCTTAGGCAGCTCATCAGCAGGATCGCCCGGCGGCTGATGCGAGTGTCGGACCAGCCCGAAAGCACCGTGGTGATGGCGATGCCGCTCAGCGAGGTTACGGTCATGAACACCCCGAAGACCCAATTGGACATGCCAACCTCGATGGTGCCGAACATCGAGTAGAACGGCGCGACGAAGGAATAGGCCATGCCCAGCACGAGATTGCTGGCGGCCATGATGCCGAACTCGCGATGACGCAGCATCTGCCGCCAGGGATCAAGCAGGGCTTTCATTCCGTAGGGTGCAACGCGCGGCCGGTCATGCGGGATGAATGGAAGGTGGTCGCGGGATATTCGCACGCCCAAAGCGCGGGAATATCCCGGATAGCCTTCGCCTCACGCAGGACGGCGGTCAGAGGGAGCGGAGGTGGTTCAGATCGTCACCGTCTTGAACGAAGCCGGCTGCCAAAGCGGTTGCCCGGCCTCGGCGGCGAGTTCATTGAAGGCGTCGAGCTCGGCCTTGCTGAAGAGCAGACCACCCGCCTTGGCGGTGTGGGCGGCCCAACCGGCCTCAAGCTGGCCCGGCAGCATGCACTTCTCGTTGCCGTGACCGAGGACGTCGGCGATGACGGCCTTGACGTTTTCCTTCTGGTTGCGGCCCTTGGCGAAGGCCCCGCCGCTGATGGCGTCGGGGTGGATCACCTGGAAGAAGAAGCAGCAGGTGCCCTTGTCGCCCTCGGCCTTTTCCCAGCGGTTGCGGATCGTGGGCAGGGAGCCACCGATGAAGCCGCCGACGATCTCGTTGATGAGCGAGAGGCCGTAGCCCTTGTGGGCGCCGAAGGGGATGAGGAACTTGGCCTTTTTCGGGTCGGTCGTGACGACACCGTTCTCGTCGACGGCAGCGTCGGGCGGGAGCGACTTGCCCTCGCGGGCAAGCTGCTGAACGCGGCCCATGGCCACGACGGAGGTCGCCCAGTCGATGACGATCGGGTAACCGACCGCCTCGGTGGTGGGGAAGCCCCAGGAATGCGGGTTGGTGCCCAGGGTCGGGAACTTGCCGCCGAAAGGTACGACCTCCGCGAGGGCGGCGGTGCAATTGGTGTAGGCGATGTAGCCCTTGCGCGCGGCGTCCATCACGTAGCCGCCACCCCACAGGTAGTGGAAGGCGTTGTCGACGGAGACGGTGCCGACGCCGTATTGGTCGGCGAGGCGGATGGCCTCGGCCATGGCGCGGTAGGCGGTCGACTGGCCGAGCTTCTTGTTGGCGTTCCAGATCTTGGCCGCGGCAAACCGGGAGGGCTTTTCCTCGATCTTGGCGCCGGGGACGCAACCCTTCGAGCCGGAGCCGAAGAGGTGATCAAGGTGGAGGGCCTTGATGCCGTTGTGGGTACGGATACCGTGACGCGAGGCCTCGGCGCAGAAGCGCGCGCCTTCGGCGGATTCGTCAGCCTGGAAACCGCGGTGCTGGTAGGCGGCCTGGATGAGGGCGTTGTGCTGGGACTCGGGAACGATGAAATAAGTGTCGGGCATGGGAAGTGGAGTATTATGGGGCCTATCGGTCGTATATGTCCGATAGGTCCTATTGATATTGAATTTAGACGACCTTCTTGACCGGAACCTCAGGGTTGATCTGGGCGAGGGGTTTCTCGCCGTTCATCGCGAGGATGAGGTTGCGGACGGCGGTGGTGGCCTGGCGGACGACGCTCTCGTAGGTGCGCGAGCCGATGTGCGGCGTGCAGACCACGTTGGGCAGCTTAAGCAGCGGGTGATCGGGCGTCGGGGGCTCGGAGTCGAGCACGTCGGTACCGTAGCCGCCGACCTGGCCGGACTTCAGGGCCTCCACCATGTCGGCCGTGTGGACGATCTCGCCGCGGGCACAGTTGAGGATCAGGACGCCCTTCTTCATTTTCGGGAAGGACTTCGCGCTGATCATGTCGCGGGTCTCGGGCGTGAGATTGGTGTGCAGGGAGAGGTAATCGGCGGCGGCATAAACATCGTCGAGATTGGCGGCGCGCTTCACGTTGTGTGCGGCGGCGAATTTTTCGTCCCAATAGACGTCAAAGCCGATCACATTCATGCCGAAGGCGCGGGCGCGGATGGCGACTTCCTTGCCGATGCGGCCGAGGCCGATGATGCCGATGGTCTTTTCCAGGAGCTCGTGGCCGGTCTTGCGCTTCCAGGTGTTGGCGCGGGTGGAGTCGGTGTGAAAGAGGAGGTTCTTCTCCAGAGCGAGCAGCAGGAGGAAGGTGTGCTCGGCGACGGTCGTGTGGTTGACCCCGGGCGTGAAGAGCAGCGGGAGGCCGAATTCGGTGCAGGACTTCACGTCAATCTTGTCCACGCCGATGCCGTATTTGCTGATGACCTTGAGGCGGGGGCGGGCTTTCTCCAGCACCTGACGGGTGATCAGGTCGTCGCCGCAGATGTAACCATCGATCTCACCGACGAGGGCCAGGGTGTCGGCCTCGTTGAGCGGGCCGCGGGCCCGGATGATTTCCCAACCGGTGTCGGCGAGCATCTGGTGGTGCGCCCCGGGGGTGTCTTGAAAGGAAGTGGTCGTGAGGAGAATACGCGTCATGGGATGGTCAGTTGAACAGACGCGACCGGTGCACACAAAGCGAAACTTTGCGCGAGGGTGTCATGCGGGATTGCTCTGCGTGGAGGCGCGGCATTTATTGCTGTTTCGCTAATGAAATCTCCTGCGCAAGTTACTCTCTCCCTTAAGCGTCGGTTGGGCGCGTGCGTCGATACCTCGGCCAAAGGCCGGTGGGCGGCCTCGTTCGACAGCAGCAAAATTTCTTTCCTGCCCGACGCCGTGATCACCCCGCGGCAAGAGTCCCAGATCGGGGCGGTCCTTGAGCTGGCCAACCTTCACCGGATCCCGGTCACCGTGCGGGGCCGCGGCACGACTCTCATGGGCTCCGCCGCGCCGGTGCGGGGTGGTTGGGTGATCGACATGCTGCGGCTGAAAAAGGTGTCGATCGATGCCGATGCCGGCATGGCG
>JBDKHE010000112.1:0-7702 GCA_039797805.1 Verrucomicrobiota bacterium | reverse complement strand
GTGCGCCTCATCAAGCCCTCCGACATCAAGAAGACGCTCGATGACCACGTGATCGGTCAGGATCATGCGAAGAAGGTGCTCTCGGTGGCCGTCTACAACCACTACAAGCGCCTGATGTTCGATTCGGGGCAGTCGTTGAAGGACTCGGCCGCGCTTTCGCCGGAGTTCAACGATGTCGAGGTGGAAAAGAGCAATATCATGCTCCTCGGTCCCACGGGTTCCGGGAAGACGCTCCTCGCCCGCACGCTTGCAAAGATTTTGGATGTGCCCTTCGCGATTTCGGACGCCACGACGCTCACCGAAGCGGGCTACGTCGGCGAAGATGTGGAAAACGTCGTGCTGCGCCTCTTGCAGGCAGCCAACTACGATGTGAAGAAGGCGGAGTGCGGCATCATCTACATCGACGAAATCGACAAGATCGGTCGCAAGACGGAAAACGTGTCGATCACGCGCGATGTATCCGGTGAAGGTGTGCAGCAGGCCCTGCTCAAGATTCTCGAAGGCACGACCTGCAACGTGCCACCCCAGGGCGGACGAAAGCACCCGAACCAGGAGTACATCCAGGTCAACACCTCGAACATTCTCTTCATCTGCGGCGGTGCGTTTGTGGGCCTGAACGAGGTCATCAAGAAGCGCATGGGCCAGCGTTCGCTGGGCTTCCATATCAATTCCAAGGACCATGAACTCACCCCGGAAGAAATGATGCGCGGCGTCGCTCCCGAGGATCTGATCCGTTTCGGCATGATTCCCGAGTTCATCGGGCGTCTGCCGGTCGTGTCCGTGCTGGACGAACTCAAGGTGGCCGATCTCGAGAAGATCTTGCTCCGCACCAAGAATGCCACGGTGAAACAGTATTCGAAACTTCTGGCGATGGACGGCGTGCAGTTGAAATTCACGCGTGATGCCATCGTCGCGATCGCCAAGCGGGCCATCGAGCTGAAGACCGGCGCGCGGGCCCTCCGGGCGATTTTGGAGAAGATCATGCTCGAGCTCATGTATGATCTGCCGGCCCGGGAGGATGTTTCCGAAGTGATCATCGACCAGGCGGTGGTCGAGGGTCGCCGCAAGCCCCAGCTCAAGAAGCAGCGTGGCCCGGCCTCCGACAAGAACGCGGCCTGAAACGCGAAACCCATCCAATCAAAAGGCGCGGCATGAACCGCGCCTTTTTCATGCGGCCCCGCCAGACGGGGCTATCGCGCAGGCACTACCAGTTGAAGCTCTCGTCCTTGCCGAGCGACTTCGCGAAGGCGGTGAAGAGCCTGACGCAATCCTCAACATCCTGCAGGTCGATCATCTCGCTCGGGGTGTGCATATAGCGAAGCGGCACGCAGATGAGACCGCACGCCACACCGCCGCGCGCCATCTGGATGGCCCGTGCATCCGTTCCGGTCGGTCCTGACTCGGCCTCGAGTTGATAGGGGATCTTGAGCTTTTTCGCGCAGGCAATGATGCGCTCGTAGACCTTCGGGCTCATGTTGGGACCGCGCCCGATGATCGGGCCGCCGCCCAGCTTGGTCTCACCATATTTGCGATGGTCGCAATCCGGGTGATCGGTGGCGTGGCTCACGTCGACGATCAGGGCGACATGGGGCTCCACGGCAAAGGCGGAGGTCGTGGCGCCGCGGACGCCCACCTCTTCCTGCGTGGTCGCGACGGCGACGACCTTGGCGTTGAGCTTGGCCTTTTCCTTGGCGAGACGGATGAGGGCTTCGCCGACGATGTAGGCGCCGACCTTGTTGTCGAAGGCGCGGGCGGTGCCGATGCTGCCGTTGATCAGTTCAAACTCATGGTCATAGGTCGCAACGTCACCCACGGAAACGCGCATGAGGGCCTCGGCCTTGGTCTTCGCGCCGATGTCGATCCAGATCTCGTGGATTTCGGGAACCTTTTTGCGGTCTTCCACGCTCATCAGGTGGATGGCGCGCTTGCCGGTCACGCCCTTCACGATGCCGTTGACGGTCTGGATGATGACACGCCGCCCCGAGATGATCGTGCGGTCGTGTCCGCCCAGCGTGTTGAAGTAGAGGTAACCGTCCTTGTTGACGTAGGTGATGATGAGGCCGAGTTCATCGATATGGCCGGCCATCATCAGCGTCGGGCTGCCCTTGGGGTTCAGGCAGGCCAGCCGGTTGCCGAGCACGTCGTTCGCATAGGTCTGGGCATGCGGTTTCACGTACTGGTCGAAGACGGCCTGGGCCTGGGCCTCGGCGCCTGAGGGCGACTTGGCTTTGAGCAGATCAGTTAGGAAGGCAGGGGCTTGGTAGTCGGACATAAAATCAGAATAGCAGGTGGTGCGGTCAGGTGCAACGTTGGGTCTAGAGCAGCGTGCGGAGCAGGCCGTAGACGCCGACGCTGAGCGCGGCCAGCGAGTCGCCGGCAATCAGTCCGCCTCCGACGAGCGACATGGTGCTCATGTCGCTCGGCAGGGCGACCTCACCGGGCGTCGGTTTCCTCCGGGAGGCCCACCAGGTGAAGAGGGAGCCAAAAACGCCGCCGCCGGCCCACCAAAGCACGGTGGGCAGTTCCACGAAACCGCCGAAGGATGAGGCGTAGGGGCTGCAGAGAATGAACGCATCGATGATGAAATCGACGGCGCGACCCGCGCGCGAATTCGCAACGAAGGCCTTGTAGCCGGCCGTGCGCTTGATGAGCTTGCGGGTGATTTCGATCGCGAGACCGATCCCGATGCCCAGCCAGACCGCCTTCAGCACGTGGGGCTGCGCCAGAGTGATGCCCTTGATCGCGCCCACGAATTTGTAGGTCATGGCCGACTGCCATTGCTGCGCGCCTTCGAGGTGAGGATGACTGAACTGGTCCGCCTGCAGGATCGGGTAGGCGCTCATGAACACCTTGGCGAGGACCACGGTGAGGACGGCGCCGCAGGCGATGCCGATGACCTGATAGCGGAACTGGTTCACGCGATTGGTGCCGAGGCGCCAGCCGGTGGAACGGTCCTGCTGCATGTCACCACCCACGCTGCACGAGATGAGCACGATGGCCGAGCACATGAGCCCCACGCCCGGATCCTTGAGGCCGAGTGCGGCCATGATGAACACGCCCATGACGAAGGCGCTGGAGATCGGATTCCAATCGGAGATGCCGAGGGAGATGCCGTTGACGAGAACGAACAGGAAACTCAGGGCCACCGCGATCACGAGGAAGGTGACCGGCTGCTGCAGCACCTGGCTGCCTACAATGACCAGACCAGTGCCCCACGCGGCGATCCACAGGAGCAGGCGCACCATGTTGACCCGTTTCCAATCAGGATCCGCCGCCACCGGGGTGCGCAGCTTGAAGCGCTTGAACGCCTGGATCAGGATGAGCGTGATATCCAAGCCGGCTGCGCCGAGAATGGTGCCGAGGGAAATGATGAAGCCGATCTTCCGGTAGGGTTCGCCCGCCGCGAGCCAGCCGATCTCCACCAGATAGGGCTTCACCCCGACGCCGATCAGGCCGACCACCAACGCCGGCAGGGCAATGCGCGCGCCGACGATGAATCCTGCCCCGACCGTTGAGGCTGAAATGCCCCAGGCGCCGAGCACCGCCACCTTGAAGGTCGCAAAACCGACGCCAAAACCGGCGAGCATCCCGCCCCCGAGCTTGGAGATCGAGCGGCGCAGCAACACCGGGTCGGTCAGGGCGCGCAGGATATTGGCCACGGCATAGCCGGAGGGAAACGAGAGCTGCATCCGGTCGACGAGGATCGGCGTGTACAACATGCCGACGCCGACGCCAAACATGCCGATGCAGGTCAGGAAGAGCACGATCTTCCACGCCGGCGGCATGGGCAGTCCCAGCCAGACCATCGCCTGCAGCAGCACCGCCATCGCGCACATGCCGGCGACGGAGGCCGCCATGGTCTGCATGTAGTTGGCCCCGTGCTTGCCTTCCGGACCGTAGGGCAGGGTGACGACGCTGCCCAAAATGCCGGCCAGCACCTGGCCGCCGACAAAGAATCCGATCGAGAAATTCATGAACGCCGCCGAGATGCCGCCGAGCGGGCCGAGGATGCCGATGGCCACCAAGGAAAGCAGCACGTGATACGCAGGCGAACCCAGCGGAGGGAGATAGCGCTTCAATCCGGATGATTCAGACATGGTGACGGCACGGCATATCCAAACGAACATGGATATTATGACACACCCGCCAATATCTAAAATCCATCAGGCAACGGTCGTGGTCAGGCAAACACGGCACCGCCCAACAGTTCCTCACCGTTGTAGAACGCCATAATCTGTCCGGGCGCGAGCGCGCGCTGGGGCTGGGCAAACCGCACGTGCGCGGTGGCGTTTGTTTCCGGCGTGAAGGTGATCGCGACCCGGGGATCGCGATACCGTACGCGGCATTCGATTTGCGCAGACCGGGTGAGAGGCTCGCCCAACCAACTCAGGGAGTGCACCCGGGCCTCGGTGCTCCAAAGTCCCGGGGCCTCGGGTCCCTCGAAGGCGACGAGCAGCGCATGGTCTTGGGCCCGTTTGCCGGTGACGACGTAGGCTTGGTGGTCGGTGTTCGAGGGAATGCCGATGCCTCTGCGCTGGCCGATGGTGAAATAGTGCAGGCCGCGATGTTCGCCGAGGACCTTGCCATCCGTCGCGCGGATGATCGGACCGGGATGTTCGGGCACATAGGCGCGCAGGAAGTCGGCCATCTTGACCTCGCCGATGAAGCAGATGCCCTGGCTGTCTTTCTTCCGGGCGTTGGGCAGACGGGCTTCGGCCGCGACTTCGCGCAGTTCGGGTTTGGCCAGATGCCCGATAGGGAAAAGGGCGTCGCGCAATTGCGGCTGGATCAACAGGGCCAGGAAGTAGGACTGGTCCTTGTTCTTATCGAGGCCTTCCAGGAGGGCGAAATCCCCGGCCTGGCCGGCCGCGGCAACCTTTCGCGCATAATGTCCGGTCGCCACCGCGTCGAAGCCCTCCGCGCGGGCATAGTTCAGGAACACTCCGAATTTCATCTCCCTGTTGCACATCACATCCGGGTTGGGCGTGAGGCCCCGTTGGTAGCCATCCAACAGGTAATCCACGACCAACCGGCGGTAGTCCTGCATCAGGTTGACCACCCGGAATTCGATCCCAATGGCATCGGCCGTGGCGCGGGCGTCATCAATATCCTGCATCCACGGGCAGTGGCCGATCACGTTGTCTTCATTGATCCAATTCTTCATGTACGCACCCACGACCTCGTGCCCCTGTTGCTTGAGCAGCAGGGCCGCGACGGAACTGTCGACGCCGCCGGACATGGCGGCCAGGATGCGTTGGCGTGACACTGCCGTAGACGAAAGCACGGAACCGGAGGAATACACGGAAAAAGTTGCCGCCGCGATCCGCCTTGGCGGGTCTGTCGGTGTCAGGTCAAATGATTGCCCAAAGCCCGCGCTTGCGGTGGCGTGACATGTGCTTGAGAGTTTGCGGCTTCCCACCCGATTTGAACTCCCGCACACCATTCAATACCGACCCAGCGCATCGCATTACCCGGGCCTGGCTGACCTCCGCTTCGTCGGGGATCATCGAAATGGGCGCGGATTGGACGGCGGCTTCGCTGCCAGCGCTGGCTCCGGGGGACAAGGCCTTTGCCTTTGCCGATCTCAGCCCGGCAGACCCCGCGCTCTACGCGGAGGAAGCGGCGTACTTTGTCGATGAACTCGGCCAGGTCGTCTTCGTGCTGGATCCGAAGGAGCATAGCTGGGTGAATTTCGAGCACACCCCGGTCTATGTCGCCGGTGATTTCAACGGCTGGCAGGAAGCGGTGGGGCAGGAGGCCTGGGCGATGGCGCCGGGCGAAATCAACGGCCGCACGGTGCTGCTGCTGCGCAAGCCGGCTGGCGATCTGCTGACGGACCCTCCCCAACATTTCAAATTCGTCACCGGCGATCACCGCTGGCTGGATCTGCCTCGCGACGGATCAAACCTCGTGCCGGATGAAAAGGGCCGCCTCAACCGGGCGCTCTATCGGAACTGCACCGGGCGCAACCTGTTTTGTTTCACGACGGCCGAGCCCGTGCTGCTCAACCAGACCTATTCCGTCATCCATTTGCGCGACGGACGGGAAGCGCCGAAGACCCGGGTGCGCATGGGGAAATTCTTCCACGCTTTGCGCAGCGACCAGCCCCTGGGTGCATTGGTGGGCCGCGGCGGCACGACCTTCCGGATTTTCGCGCCGCGCGCCAAGCATGTGCGCCTGTTCCTTTGCGAGAAGCTGGAAGAGATGGAGAAGGCTTTTGGCTACGAACTCGACCGGCTGGTGGAGGCCGAAGGCTGGCAGGGCGTCTGGGAAGCCAAGCTCAATCGCAATCTGCACGGTTGGTATTACTGGTACTCCATCAGCGGGCCGCATGACGTTTTCGGGCATTTTCATCCCAGCCAGAAAATCTTGGATCCCTATGCCGCGGCCACCGTGGGTCGCGACGGACCGGGCATCGTGCTGGACCCGGCCTGGGTCGGGGTGGCGGAGCGCAATTTCGTCACACCGGCCTGGCAGGATCTGGTGATGGCCGAGGCGCACGTGCGCGATCTGGTGGCACAGGCGCCGCTGAAGGACCTGAGTGCGGACGAGCGACTGGGTTTCAGCGGTTTGATCAAGTGGGTGGAAAGCCCCGATTTCTACCTGAAGAAGCTTGGGGTGAACTGCGTGGAACTGCAGCCGGTGACGCAGGCCGACAACGTGGCGCGCACGGATTATTTCTGGGGATACATGCCGGTCAGCTACTTCGCCCCGAGTGCGTCGCTCGGGCTGGATGGCAACCGCGCTTCCCAGGTCAAGGAACTCCAGGAACTCGTGGCAGCCTTTCACCGTCAGGGCATGGCGGTGGTGCTGGATGTGGTCTACAACCACGTGGGGGAGCCGGCCCACCTGCTGTTCATCGACAAACTCTACTATTTTGAACTGAGCGACACCGGCACGCTGACCAACTGGAGCGGTTGCGGCAACGATCTGCGCTGCCGGTCAGCGATGGCGACCCGGCTGATCATCGACAGCCTCATTCACTTCATCGAGGTCTATGGCGTGGATGGATTCCGCTTCGATCTCGCCGAGCTCATCGGGGTGGATGTCCTGCGTGACGTGGAGGTCGCGCTCAAGCGGGCGAAGCCGGATGTCATCTTGATCGCCGAGCCCTGGAGTTTCCGCGGCCACATCGCCGCCGCGCTGCGGCCCACGGGCTTCGCGTCCTGGAACGACGGTTACCGCAACTTCGTGCGCGACTACGTGCATGGCCGGGCGACCGCGGACAAGCTGGAGTACTTCCTGAAGGGATCGCCCTGGCACTTCGCCTATTGGCCGGCGCAGACGGTGAATTACACGGAGTCGCATGACGATCGCTGCTGGCTCGACGACATCACGGAAAACCCGGACCACAACGGCGACCGCCCGACGCAGCACGACCGGCTACGCACCCACCTCATGGCGGCGATTCTCTTTTCGTCGGTGGGCATCCCGTTGGTCTCGGCCGGTCAGGACTTCCTTCGTTCCAAAAAAGGAGTCAACAACACCTACCTGCGCGGTGACCTGAACGCCTTGGATTATCGGCGGCTGTCACGCTATCCCGCAACCCATCGCTATTTTGCGGATTGGATTGCCTTCCGACGTTCCGCCCAAGGGCAACTGCTGCGGCAGTGGTCGCGGCCGACAGAAGGTTTCTTCCAATGTTTCGAGCGCGAAGGACACCCGGCACTCGTCACCGTGTTCAACGCGGACCGGAGCCAGG
>JBDKHE010000111.1:0-3254 GCA_039797805.1 Verrucomicrobiota bacterium | reverse complement strand
CGCTGGTTTACGGCATGGACGGACTGACCGCGCCGCCTTTGCTCCTGGCCGCCGCTGCCGTCGGGTTTGCCGCGTTATTCGCCTGCTGGTTGCCCGCCCGCCGGGCGGCCAAGCTTGATCCGCTGGAGGCCTTACGGGCAGATTAGGCCGGTGGAGATCCACCACCGAATAGACGAAGTGAGAACAGCTGATTCTGGTGAAAACGGATGGCGCGGATTGCCTCGCAGGAAAATTGAAGGCTCATTGGCGCATGAGAAAGTTGAGCTAACGGACTGCTGCTCCATCGCCAGGTCGAAACCCCAACACTTTCTTACGGCTGTTTCTTTGTTCGTAACTCTGACGGGATGAAGTGCGCGAGGATGGGGACGTTCTTCTCAATGAACGAAACAGTCACCCGGCCGCTGGTCGAAGCCAAGGTGCCCCCCATAGGAGTCAACCTATGCTGTTGGATATCGTAGTGGGCGCCCAAACCCTCCGCCGCAAAGCTGGGAGTGAGGGAGAATTCATAGCGGAGACCCAACAGGCCAAACTGTTCGAAACCCGCTTCAAAGCTCTCTCCAGTCAGTTCGCTGAAAAGCTCCACTCTTTCGGCACCCAAGGTTGCGCTCACCGTGTTGAGCAGTCGGTCATAGATTGCGCGGCTGGTGGAAACATCAAGTGAGGGAACCTCGACAATCAAGGTCTTGCCGTCGTCGCTGGCATGGGAGATTGCCCGAGCCAGCCGGGCGGCGTCGAGGTCGCGCTTCGCCTCCTGTGCCGCCAAGGCGAGGCGGGATGACTCGTCAACGGTAAGGTTCAGCAGTTGGGTCAGCTGCGGGCTGAAGCTGTCTCCTGAAAACGCGGGGCAATACATTATGAAGCCAACTTGCGTGAGCTCACGGATTGCCTGGGTGCGCCGACTGATGCGCGGGTCGGAATTGGGAGCCTCTGTTGCGGTGAGTGTCGTTGTGGGAACCCGCAGGCCGGTGGTTTCAGTGGCCGTATTGACGATCGGATGCTGAACTGTTACCGTCGCCGGAGTGACTGCGGGCTGGCTGGTATGGGCAAACCAACCGGCGGCAAATCCGCCTACCAGTGAGCAAGCGATCAAGAGAAAGGGGCGCATGAGGAAAGGTATGAGTAATGAACCAGCTTTGGCCCGACGTTGAGGAGATGAGGGCGCGCGATTTCTGGCAATCCCGCAAAACCCTTGCCGCGAGGTAGGGAAAGGCAGGTCGTTCGGCCTCGAACCTTCGCCCTTGGCACCTGGTTCCTCCAGCCTAGCCTGCGGTCATGGCTGTTTACCAGAAGAACCTGACCATCCGCACGCGCGGTGCCGGTACTTATGAGGTCACCGACGAGGTGGCGCGGGCGTTGGGGGCGAGCGGACTGGCGGCGGGGGTCGCGACGGTGTTTTGCCAGCACACCAGTTGCAGTCTGGTGCTGATGGAAAACGCGGACCCCTCGGCCCGGCGTGATCTGGAGGCATGGTTGGACCGGCTTGTGCCGGCGGACGATCCGCATTTCACGCACACACTCGAGGGATCGGACGACATGCCCAGTCACATCAAGATGGCCCTGACGCGCAGCAGCGAATCCATCCCCTTTGCCGACGGCCAGCTTCTGCTCGGCACGTGGCAGGGGATTTTTCTCTGGGAACACCGGCGCGCCGCGCACACGCGCAACCTCGTGCTCACTTTCGTGGGCTAGGCGGTTACGCTGATTGAAGCCCGGAGCGGCCGTTTGGCTGTATCCTCGGAAGGTTGGCATCCCTTCCGCACACGCATGCGTAGGTCAGTTGCCCGGCCGGATGATCTGTGGCGTGACGATCTGACGGGGCGGGATCTCGACGCGCAGCAGGCGCACCGGGGTTTCCGCCCGGGCGGTCAGCTCGACGGCCTTGCCGGCGGTCATGAGCATGGCGGAGCCTGCTTTCAGCAGCGTGGTCACGCCGCGGGCGAGGACCGCCACTTCGCCTTCGAGGACGTACAGCATCTGGTCATCGTTGGACATGCTGGTGGGGAGCTCGGTGTCTGCGCCCGGTTTCAGCGTGTAGTGGGTGCAGACAAATCCGTTTTGATTCAGGATTTGCTTGGCGAGGAGTCCGGTTTCCGGACGTTCGATCGTATGGATGACAGTATTCATGATGGGGTGGGGTTGTCGGTTGAGCGGAATTCGCGTGCATGCGAGCGGGGCGAGAAAGCGACAGCCGGCAGTCGCCATCGCGCGAGGAGCCAGGCTCCCGGTTGGAGCGCCCGTGGACTGAGGATCAATGCCGATTGCCAGCGGCTCAGACCACGGGGCGGCCTGCGCCAAGGCAGATCAATGGCACCGTGATCCCGAAAATATGAGTAAGACGCTTCATGATTTTCGTGACAGCAAGTGTCACAAAAAACATTACCCCCGGAGCCCGTTTGTCAAATGACGCAGGTGACGAAGAGGTTGCCGCGGCTCCAGGCCGGGCGTCGGGAGTGCGGGCGATTCGCACGCAAGGAAGTCAGCCATGACACTAGACTCCCCAGACGCCAGACCCCAAACCCCAAAATCCTGACCCCATCGCTGGGCGCGTGACCCTGAACTCAAACTCGCGTCCGGCCTCAGCGCTGTGGCTCGCTCTCGATAAACTCGATTGAGATATAACTGGAGGCCAGCGTCGGTTCCTCCACCGCGCTGAGCTTGCCGTACAGCTCGATGGTCGCGCCCTTGGTCAACTGGTCGGCGAATGCCTGGTTGCCGCGGGCGCTGGCGGAGAGTTGTGCGTAAACGCGGTAGCGGGAGAGTTCGCTGCGTTGCTCCGCGAATTCCACCTGGCCCGTATCGCGGTTATAGGATTTCACCGTGCCGGCGAAGCGATAGGGCCGGCGCAGCCAGTCCTCGAAGAGCTTCCGCCGGTGCAGATTCCTCACGATTCCGTTCCGGGACCGGAAGCCGGTGGTCGGATTGAAGGCAGGGGCGATTTTCTCGGGGTCTTCCTTCGGAGTTTCCACCCAGACTGCGCGTAGGAAAGCCGCGGGATCCAACAGGGGGAAGGCGGCGGACAGCAAGGGGGAGAGTTTGACCTCCCCGCCGTCCTCCATCGTGACGGAGAGTTCCAACGCCGGAAAATCCGGGGACTGCAGGGTGAGCTTCTTGGTGCCGGCCTGGAAACGTTCGATGGTGAGGGGCGTCTGACCGAGGTTGCGGCCGCTGAAGAGCACGGTCGCGCCGGCCGGGACGCTCTCGATGATCAGTCGCCCGTGGGGCAGGCGCGCGGTGGCGGCGGTCTCCTGCTCCTC
>JBDKHE010000110.1:0-5514 GCA_039797805.1 Verrucomicrobiota bacterium | reverse complement strand
GGGGCGTAGGGTGCGCGGCGTCCGGAGTAGTTGCTGCCCGTGAACGGGTCCGTGAAATCCTGCAGCGTCGCGTGGCTGATCGAGGCGGCGACCGTCACGGTGACGTCCCGCGTGGCTTGCCAGACCGATTCCAGTTCAAAGCCCAGCACGCGCGCCTCGCCGGCGTTCACGACGAGATACTCGTCACTGAAAGAATTGGGCACCGCGAAGGAGCGCTCGATCTGATAACCGGTCACGCGCGAGGCATAAGCCCGGGCCGTGTACGTCAGGTTCGAGGCGGGCACGGCGGTGGCGTAGGCGGCTTCGAGGGTCCAGCTGCGCTGGGGACCGAAGCCGGCGAGATCGGAGCGACCCGTGTAGGCAGAATAGCCGCCGGCCTTGAAGCCGCTCGCCACGGTGAAGGTCAGGTTGGTGCTCTCGTCGAGGCGGCGCGTGGCCGACACGCTGGGCAGGAGCGCGGTCCAGGCGTCATCGCGGTGCAACACGGCGTTGGCCGGGATTGTTTCGGTGCGCGTGAATTTCTTGGCGGTGCGCTCGGCGCGCAGTCCGGGCGCGAGCGTCCACGCCTCGACCGGGTGGAAGAGTGCGCGGCCGAAGACGGCGAGGCTGTCGGCATCGGTCCGGAAGGCGGAACGCTCGATGGGAAAGCCGCTGAAGATGCGGTCGGCGCCGCCGGTCGTGCGGGAGTCGGACCAGAACGCGCCGGCCTACCAACGCTCGCTGACGTAGCGCACTTCCTCGGAGAAGCTGCGCTGGGCCTGGTTGACCACGGAATCAAAATCGGCCCCGCCGAACACCACGAGCCGGTTGGAGTAGGGTGACAGCTCCCATTTTGACCAGCTCGTCGTGGCGCTGAGCGTGCCGGCGTCGAGCTTGCGGGTCACCCCGATCGCGGCGGCGGCAAAGTCCGTGTCGGATTCACCCTCCTTGCCCCGGGCCACCGTGAAGAAGGGTCCGCCCAAGGGCACAAGGGCCTGCGCCCCGTCGCGCGCCTGCTGGCCGATGACATGAAAGGAGAGCTCGGTGCCCTCCGCCGGACGATAGTTGAGGCGCACGCGGCCGGACACGGATTTCCGGGAATCGACGTCCTGCTTGAGTGTGGTGTTGCGGATGTAACCGTCCCGCTGGCTCACGCTGAGGCCGGCGGAGACGTCGGCCTGCTCGCTCGAGGCGCTTTGGACCGAGGCCCCCAGGGTGTAGAGACCATAGTTGCCTGCGGCGAGATGGGCGCGGGCGGTCGTGCCGTTGCCCGGCCGCGTGCTGACGAGTTGGATCACGCCAGCATCGCCGGCCCGACCGAACAGCGTGGCCGCTTGCGGACCGCGATACACCGCGACCTGGGGAAAATCGAAGAGGTCGGTGGGGAAGGTGAAGGCGCTTGCGAGCGGGATGTCGTCCAGATAGACGGGGGCGGAGGAGTCGCCGAAGAAAGGCGTGTTGGCCAGGCCGCGGAGCGACGTGATCAGGCCAAAGCCGCGGGCGCCGGCATCGCTGACGGTGAAGCCGGCGGTGCGACGGGCGACCTCGGCGAGTCCGGCGGCCGGATCGGGGGCCGGGGCCAGGCTGACCAAGGTCGGCTGGACCGAAGGCAGGCCGGCGGCGCCGGTCACGGCCATGGTCGGCAGGACCTGCACCTCCTCGGCGCGGAGGCCGGAACAGGCGAGGGCGATAAGCGGGAGCAGGGCGAGGGGACGGAAGGACAGTCGCATTGGGATGAACCGCCGAATGGGAATCCCGCGGCGAAAAATCGCAAGCCCGGCTTTGCGGGGTGCGTTGGAGTGACAAGATTTGCACAGGAGGAAACGGCGGGAACGGAGCAGAGGCGGTGTGCACCAGAAGCATTCCTCGGTGGGAGGAATCGTTGCCCGTGTGGCGGTGCCTGATCGTGCCCGCCGCTGGGTTCCGGGTGCCGGCTGACTGCCGGCTGGAGGGGGCCTAGGATCAGTCAACTAACGCAGTCGGAGACACGAATGGCAGGAATTTCCACGAATTTGAGGCATTGGTATGCCGAACACCTTTCACATCCTCAGCGAATGCTTCAGACTACGTCTTCCGCAGGATCGGTTTGATCGGTGATTATTTGTGCAATTCGTGTCTCTCGCGGTTGAGAAATTTGGGTTACGGAACGATGTAGTTTGACCACGGCTTTCACCGATGGTCACAGCGGTTCAGACGGGAATTCATAAGCGGAGGCGTTTTTGACGGTATGACCGGTTGGTGCTGCGTCTCAGCTTTTCGCCATCTGACTCCATGCCTTGCTCGGTGCAACTCGGGGGAGTCTGTGGTTAGGGTGGTTTGCATGGGTTCGTCTTAAGACCTACTCTCGGCTCGCGCGTTCGGGGCGCGCTTCGCAAGCTACTGCGAACAAATCCCCATGCGCTTTCTCTCTGGTTTGATCATCCCGGTTATCTTGTTGGCGGGCTGCGCGTCGCCGGAACGCCCAGCGACGGAGACGGCTGCGGGGCCGGTTGTGACGGCGTTCAAGCCGGACACCCCGCGGTATGTGGAAGTGCGGCGCGAGCAGTTGGTGGGGTGGTGGTATGGCGATCAGCCGACGGCGGAAGCCGGCCGGGTGCAGTGGATCATGCGCCGGGCGCCGGATGGTACCTTCGAAATCACGTTTCGCACCAGGCACGGTTCCGGGCGGGTTGAAGAGCAGACCGAGGTCGGGGAGTGGGGCGTGAACGCGAACTTCATCATCACGCTGACCAAGGGTTGGCTCCGGAACGGCGTGGTTGAACAGGCGCCGGGTGGGGAGGCCTATTTTTGGGACGTCTACGAAGTGCGCAGTTTCGAGGTCAACGCCTTGAGCTACCGTTCCGTCGAGAGCGGCAACGCATACCAGGTCAGGCGGGTTTCACCGGGGTTTGCGTTCCCCGAGTAAGCGGGCCGGGCGGTCAGGCCACGAGGCCGGCGGCGAGCGCGAGGGCGCTCTTGGCGCGGTTCATGATGTAGAGGTGATAGCCAGGGGCACCGTGGTCGAGGAGGGCGCGGATCTGCGTGAGGGCCCACTCGATGCCGAGGGCTTCGACCACCTCGGGGTGGTCACCGGCGGCTTCCAGGCGCTTGATCAGGCGGGCGGGCAGGGTGGCGCCGCACATTTCGGTGAAGCGGGTGATCTGCTTCAGGGACAGCACGGGCATGATGCCGGGGATGATCGGGATCGTGATGCCGGCAGCGCGGCAGCGGTCGACGAAACGGTAGTAGACGTCGTTGTCGAAAAAGAGCTGGGTCGTGATGAAGTCGGCACCCGCGTCCACCTTGCGCTTGAGGTTGGCGAGATCGACGTCGGGTGAGGAGGCCTCGGGGTGTTTCTCCGGATAACCACCGACGCCCAGACAGAAGTCCGGATGGCGTGCCTTCAGCAGGGCCACGAGGTCGCTGCCGTAACGCAGGCCATCGTGGTAGGGCACGAACTCGGTCTGCCCCTTCGGCGGATCGCCGCGGAGGGCCATGATGTTGCGGTAGCCACCGGTGTGCAATTGATCGGCCACGCCGTTCAACTCGTCGCGGGTGTGTCCGACACAGGTCAGATGCGGCATGACGGTGAAACCGATTTCCTGGCGGAGCAACCGGCTGACTTGCGCCGTGCGCTCGCGCGTGCTGCCACCGGCGCCGTAGGTGACCGACACGAAATCGGGACTGATCCGTTTCAGCACCGTGGCGGTCGCGCGCAAGGCCTCGACTCCGGCGTCATCCTTGGGCGGGAAAAATTCGATGGACCGCAACGGGACTCGTTTCGCCAAGAGAGCAGAGATGGGTAGATCGGGTGGCATTCTTAGGAATCAAAACATCTGTATTCGATGATATGTAAAGATTCATTTTCATGAAACGGATCTTAGTGACAGTCCGTTAATCGGTTAGAAAACAAACCCGGAAGCTGGCAACCCAAGGTTCTGGACGATTTTCGGGTAAGACCGTCACCCAACGAGAGCGGTGTGCTCGCGCTGCGCGTCATCGACCATCGGAGTCGGTGCGAGCAAGTCTGCGAGGGCGGACGCGCGCAGAGCGGGCTGGTCGAGTGCTCCGGCGCGAAACACCCGTTTCTCGGCGGTCAGGAGTGGGAGGGAGTGGCGGGCGGCAGCGGAGTCACGCCGGAGAACTTGGCGCAGGCGGCCAGGAAGAGGGCCACGAACACGTAACCGGCGGCGATGGACGGTGACTGGGCCAGACCGATCCGCTCACCGTGCATGAAGCCGAAGAAGGTGAGCACGGCGGCCGCACTCGCGAAGGCCGCCGCGCGCCACAGTTGGCGTTCGATGATGAAGACGGCGGTGGCCGCGAGGGTGAGTCCGGTCAGCACGGCGCCGCCCCCGAGGATTTCCAAGCCGTGGAGCAGCACGCCTTCGCTGGCGAGTTTGGCGTGCATCGCCTCATCGACCGAGCTCAGGCCGGCGGCATTGAGCGTTCCTTTGACCTGGCCGAGCGCCCAGGCGGCGACGTTGGGAACCAGCGCCAGGATCACGGCGGGCGCGTGCCGGCCCGGCGTTTCCTGGAAGGCCTGGGAACCGATGAGCAACCCGATGTAGAGCAGAATGGGCAGAATCGCGACGACGGGGATCAGGGCGAGCATGACCGGTACGATGCCCAGCCAGCAGAGGAGAATCACCATGACGCCGGTGGCGAACGAGTAGCCAACCCGGCCCCCCATGGCCTTCCAACCCGGGTGCCCGATGTACACGGCGAGAATGAACGGATTGCCCATCAAACAGCCGATCATGCTGCACACCCCGTCGGCGACGAGGACGCGGGTGGTGGGAAAACTATCTCCGGCGGCGGCGGCGCTCTCGACGTTGTCGATGGCCTCGACGAGATCATAGATGCCGAAGGGGACGGCCGTGATGAGCAGCACGCCGAGGTATTCGAATCCTGAGAACACATGGCTGAAGGCCGGGAGCGGCACGCTGAAACCGAAATGGGTGAAGGAGCGGGCCAGGCCGTCGAGGGAAAGTCCGCCGTAGTTCAGGCCGAACAGGTTGGAGCCCCATGCGACGAGCGCCCCGACCGACATGGCGATGAAGCCCGCGGGCAGGCCGCGGAAATATTTCACGCCGCCGAACCAGTTCACGAGCAGGATGGCGAAGCAGACGAGACCGATGGCCGGCGTAAGGAACATCTGGAGCGCCGGACGCATCGAGATGAAGGTGATGGAGACGCCGGCGAGTGTGCCCAGCAAGGCGGCCCGCGGTGTGACCTTGCGCACCCAGCGGCCGATGAAACCACCGATCACCAGCACGATGCTCTGGATAAACACCCAGGTGAGGCCGGCTTCCCAGGCTTTGATGGGGTCGCCGGTGTGGAGCTTGATCGGCAGCATCACCACAAAAACGCAGATGAACATGTGCCCCACGCCCGGACCGGAAGGCAGCGCGCACACGTCGGCGCGCCCGGTTTTGCGCGCCATGTCGTAGGCGAGCCACGCGTAGTAGCAGGTGGACAGGCAGAGCATGAGACCGACTGCCGGTAGGATGCGGCCGAAGACCAGTTCGTCGGGGAACCCGAGCACGAACCGGA
>JBDKHE010000109.1:0-3524 GCA_039797805.1 Verrucomicrobiota bacterium | reverse complement strand
TGCTCGAGGTTAGCGTCGCGAAGCGCGCGCGGCTTGAATTGAACCTCGCCCCGGATCTGCCGGCCATCTCCGGCGATGCGACCCAACTGAGGCAGATCATCATGAATCTCGTCATCAACGCGGCGGATGCCACAAACGACCAGCCTGACGGCTTGATCACGGTGCAGACCTCCTATCGCGAACTGACCGCGAGTTTCTTCAAAAACTCCGTCAATGCGTCCGATCACCCCGACGGGCGCTACGTCGGGCTCGAAGTTCGTGACAACGGCAGCGGCATGCCCCCCGATGTGCTCGCTCGGATCTTCGAACCCTTTTTCACCACCAAGTTCTCGGGGCGCGGACTCGGCCTCGCCGCCGTGCTGGGCATCGTCCAGCGCCATCAGGGAGCCGTCTTCATTGAGTCCGCCCCGGGCCAAGGCACCGTTTTCCGCCTTTTTTTCCCGGCTGTATCCGGGACCGCCGCCAACACCGCTCTCCCCTTCCCTGTGTCCCCTCAAAACGCTCCTCTCCAGGCAACGATTCTCATTGTAGATGACGAAGACGGCGTCCGCCACGTGGCCGGACAAGCCCTCAAACACCTCGGGGTCACCCCCCTGGGCGCGGCCTCTGGCCAGGCGGCCCTCGATCTGATCAATCGGCCCGATCACAAAATCGACCTCGTGATGCTCGACCTCACCATGCCCGGGATGAGCGGGGAAGAAACCCTGCGTCAACTCCGCACCACCCATCCCGGTCTGAAGGTCGTCATCATGAGCGGATACAGCGGCGGTGACACCATGCAGCGCTGCGCCGCGCTGGGAGTGACCGACTATCTGACCAAACCCTTCGAGATAGCCGACCTTATCCAGATCCTTCGCAAACATTTGGGCTGATCCCCGGGCACGAGTTTTTTCCGATTAAACAGGCTTTGCGCGCTGCCTGAATTTCCTCATCGTCGCCGCTTTGTGACCACCGTTTCCTCCAGCCAGCCCGCGAAGCCTCTCTCCTTGGGTGTCATCTTCCTGACACTTTACATCGACCTGATCGGCTTCTCGATCTTCTTCCCCGTGGGCCCGGCCATGCTGGAATGGTACGTCAAGAAAGAGGCCGGCGGCGGCGTCCTCTCAACCCTGGTCAATCATCTGCAGGCCCTCGCACATGCCGCGCATGCGTCCGAACTCGCCACGGGGGCGCTGTTCGCCGGTGCGCTGGGTTCGGTGTATTCGCTGATGCAGTTCATTTTCTCGCCCATCTGGGGCGCCCGTTCCGACCGCCATGGACGGCGGCCGATTCTCCTGTTCACGATCGCGGGAAACGCCCTGAGCTATCTCCTGCTTTTCTTCAGCGGCTCCTTCATCCTCTTCTTCATCGGCCGGCTGCTCGCCGGCATCATGGGCGGCAACCTGGCCGTGGCCATCGCGGCAGTTTCCGACGTGACGTCGCGGGAGAACCGCGCCAAAGGCATGGGCATCGTGGGTGTGGCCTTTGGTCTGGGTTTCCTGACCGGGCCAGTCATCGGCGGTCTCTCAGCCTCGTTCAACCTGCTTGAGCGCTGGCCCGGACTCGCCGCCTGGGGCGTGCATCCGTTCAGCGTGCCGGCGGCCATCGCCTTCGGTCTCTGCTTGATCAATCTGCTCTGGATCAATGCCCGGTTCCGCGAAACGCTGCCCGCCGAGGCGCGGGGTGCGGCGTCGACCACCCTACGTGAGCGCAATCCCCTGCATTCGCTCTTTCAACAGCCCGATCCCGCCATCCGCCGGGTGAACGTCGTCGGCTTCGTCGTCACCTTTGGATTCAGTTTCTTCGAGTCGGTCATCAGCTTCTTCACGGCGGAAGCCCTCCATTACTCCCCCCGCGACCTCACGCTGATTTTCGTGAACATCGGCCTCGTTTCGATCGTCACCCAGGGCGTGCTGGCCCGGCGCTACGTCCCAAAGATCGGGGAAAAGCCCTCGGCGGTTGCGGGCATGAGCCTCATCGCGTTCTCCTTCGCCGGCTTGGGGTATGCCATCGGCGTCGCCCATTCGCCCCCCCTCATGTACCTCATGCTCACGCTGAGCACCATCGGCTCGGGCTTCGCCAACGTCGCTCTTTCCTCGCTGGTCTCGCTCTATGCCAAACCCGAGGAACAGGGCAAGGTGCTCGGCATCTACCGTTCGCTCGGCTTCCTGGCCCGCGCGCTCAGCCCGGCGGTTGCAGGCTGGCTCTTCTTCAACTCCGGCGGCACGCTCACCTTCATGATCGCCGGTCTAGTGTTATTCAGCGCCTCCCTCCTCGGCACCGGTTTGCCGCGACCCACCAAGTAACCTTGAATGCGAGAGCCCAGATCCCGAACCATGCGACCGCCCCGCGGCTGGTCATCGGCCTGCTCTGCGCTGCCCTCGCCCTGCTGATCAGCGGCTGTGTCACCGGAAGCCGCGCCCCGACCTCCACCCATCTCGCCCCGGAGCCGGTGCGTCTGCCGGCCCGGCTCATGTCCAATTTCTTTCTCGTCGAATCCCGCCAGGCCGACGGCAAGACCTATCGGTTCATGATCGATACCGGGTCCTCGGTCACCCTGGTCTCACCCGCCTTTGGTGAGGCGGTGAAGCAGAAGGAGCGCCGGGGCGCGCCACCCCGCACCCTGCCCGTCCGGGGCGCCAACGGCCGTGAAGCCGAGCTCCCGGCCATCACCCTGCACGAACTCTGGCTGGGTAAGGCCCGCTTCGACCGGGTGCCGGCGATCGTCTACGATTTCTCCGACCTCTCCGCCCACCTCGGTCTCTCCATCGACGGTGTCATCGGCTATCCGCTGTTTCACGACACCCTCCTCACGCTCGACTACCCGGCTGCGACCTTGGAGATCGAGCCCAACCCCCTGGTCACGGCGCCCCCGACCCGCCAGCCCCGCACCAGCGTCATTGCCTACAACCGCGAACAGCCCACGCCGCTCATCCCGGTGCAGATGGGCAATGAGTCCTTTTTTGCCCTGATCGACAGCGGCAGCGATGGCGGCCTCGCCCTCAACCCGTCCGGCCTGCACCCCCGTTTCATTCATGGCCCGCGCGTCGGCATGATCGTCTCCTCCCTCCATGGCGATAACCGCCAGCTCGTCGGTCGGCTGGAACAGAACATCACCTTCGGGAGCCAGCTGGTCTCCCAGCCGGTGGTCGACCTGACCGAGCACCTGTCTTCGTTGGGCGGGGAACTCTTGCGCCACTTCCGGCTTACCTTCGACCAGCAACGCCATGTCGTCACCCTCGTCCGCGACTCGGATGGCCCCGTGGAGATGCCGGGTCGCCGCAGCACCGGTCTTTCCTTCCGGCGCTTCCCCAACTACTGGCGCCTGCTGGCCGTCGTGCCCGACACGCCCAACAGCGCCCTGCCCGTGCTGCCCGGTGACCTCTGCGTGCGCATCAACGGCGAGCTCGTCGAGAAATGGACCTTTGAACGCTACTCCGATCTGGTGAAAACAGCCGACCGCATCACCTACACCTTCCTCGCCGGCCCCAAGGAACAGGACTACGAGGTCAAGGTGTTCGAGCTCGTCCCCTAGTTCACCCGAG
>JBDKHE010000108.1:0-3587 GCA_039797805.1 Verrucomicrobiota bacterium | reverse complement strand
AGGCGGTGCAGGAGCCGCGGGCGCACTGGGTTTGGGTCGGGTCGCCGGCCGGCAAACCGGCGGCCGGTCTCACCCTGAAAGGGCACTGGCAATGAAGCTCAGGCCCACCCTTGCCCAATGGATGTTCCTCGCGTGCAGCGCCAGTCTGCTCGCCTGCGTGCTCGCCGTGCGCCAGCGCGGCGATCTGCTCAGCTTCGCCGAGGACGGGGAACTGGTCCGTCTGCGTGAGGAACGCCAGCGTTTGTCCGTCTTCGATCCGGCCGCAGTGCTGAAGCTGCAGGCCGCCGCGGACGCGCTGAACGACAGGAACGCGGTGCGGCGCTGGCCCGCGGGCTGGTCGGCGCAGGCGGTCACCTCCCCGGACGGCTTGAAGCGTCTCACGTGGAAACTCACTCCGATGGGCACAGCCACGTGGAGCGGTCTCGTGCAGGCGATCGAGGCGCTGGCGGTCCTGCCGGGCAACCGGATCGTCTCGGTCGCAGTCCGTAGCCGCGGCACGCTGGCCGAGCGGGAAATCGCCGCCGTCGAAATCGTGCTGGAGCAACCCACCCCAACCCCGTCCCGCCGGAATCCGTCCGGCGGGACCGGGTTGTCCGGTGCGGAGGGACCGGCCACGCCCCCGGCAGTCGGGGCCGGCCCTTCGCTCCGCCGTCCGGCCGCCTCCGCCGAGCCTCCGGCCACCGGCCAGGCATCCGCTCCCGTCCGTCCCGACCCCCGGGGGCCCCGGGCCGGTTCGTTTTCCACCCATAAACCACAACCCAACCACCCATGATCACGCTCAATGTGCAGCTGCCCGAAAACGTCGCCGCAGAATTCTACCAGGCGGCCGACGAACTCAACAAGCGCTTCGGCGACACCAAACCCCGCATCGAGGCCAAGACCCTGATGGCGTTCGCGCTCGCGCGGCACGAGTCCGCCGACCTCTGCGCCCAGTTCGACCTGGCCCTCCGGATCGTCCACGGCACGCAGGAACGGCCGTTCAATCCCGCGCTCAACTGACTTTGGCGGAAATCCGCCCGAGGTGCCCGTCGCCGTCCCGCACCCATCAAGAGGCCGGCTCAACCCAGAAACAACATGGCTAACAAACCCAAACCCGAAGAGACAGCCCACGTCGGAGGGGATAAGGAAAATCCGCTCCAGTTCCGCAACAACCCCGAGATCCAGAAACGGCTCGACGCCTACAAGGTGGCGAACGAGAACGACGTCGCCTACTACGCGCGTGTCGTGAAGGAGGCGCCGGAGCGCGCCAGGGACATGCTCCTCTACAAGGATATGCAGCGCCACGAAGGCGACATGCGCCTGGTCGAGAAGCAGCTCCCGCAGGCGAAGCAGTTCTACGACGCCCAGACGCCGGAGGTGAAGGCCCGCATCGACCGGCAGCTGAAGGACGTCCAGCCCTACTACAAGGACAAGGCGTTCGTAGGCGAGGTGCTGCGCGAGATGAACCGGAAAAACCGGCAGATCCTCACGTCGCCCCAGGTCGGCGCCGGTCCGAAAGTCGCCGCTTAGCGTATGCCGGTCCCTGCTTCCACCCGGCAATACCTCGACTCGCACCTGGGTCAGGCAGAGTTCGCGCTGAAAGTCGCGTCGAACTTCGCCTGCCTGCAGGGCACGCCCGCGCACGAACAGGTGCGCGCGGCGCTGGCCCAGGTCGCGGGTGCGCGGGTTTGGGTGAAGGGAAAACTGGAGGTGGAGACGGCGCAGATGAAGCTGCACCAGGCACCGTTGGGACAAGGGCTGCCGCTCACCAGGAAGGAGCGCGTCAGCCATCGCTGGCCATGAGTCCCGCTGGCGCCGAAGCATGGACGACGCTGCGTCGCATGGCCCGCGGACATCCGGGCGCATCATCCGGCGAACGGGCGGCCTTTGATTTGGTGCGGAATTTCCAGACGGGAAAAAGTGTGGACTTGGCCGATTGTTTTGTGCGTCTGGACGGCGAGGGGAAAAAAGCAGTGGTGTTGCTCCTTGTCGATCTTGCGAGCGGCAGCACCGGACTAAGCGAGGTCAGATCGCGGACACCTGGACATGCGGTCTAAGATTCCAATTCAAGGTGCTGGACAAACTCTTCGGCGCTCACCCTCAGGTAGGCCAGCGTATAACTAAGCATGGCTCTCCTGACTCGAAGGAGGCAAACACCCCTAGCCATGCCATAGTCGTGCTCGATCGCCTTGCGTTGCACCTCACCAAGATCGCGATGAGGACGAAGACGCACGGTGGTCCAATTATTCCAATCGGAATCAAAGGGAAGTGGTTCCGGTGATGTGCTGGCTGCTTTTATGGCGCGAATGCGGCCGAGCACAAAATCCTTGTGCAGAGCGTCGTGAGGGCACCAGGCGCGCACATGCCAGCGGTAACCATCGTGCGCAAATGCTCGCGGCACAATAATGCGCCAGCTGGCGGTGTTTGAATTGACCGACAGGTAGTGAATTTCCAACGGCTGGCCGGTGGAGGTGGCGCGGACCAAGTCGCGGGCCACCAAGGCCGGTATCTTGCGCACCGGAAGATCGATGTGCGCCTGCGGCACCCGGGCCGCGACCTCGCCGAGCAGATTGAGGCCTGCCTCCAGCGTCGGGTCACAGAGCTTGCACTTCATTGCCCTCCCCCCCTCGTAGCGCTTCGAGCAGGGGTTGTAGGTGACCGCACCGCCATTGAGCTTCTGATAGGCGCCGATGTCTGCCGATGCCTGGGGCGTTGAAACGCCAAAATGTTTGGCGATGTCGCTGCGCCGCAGCCAGCCGCGCCAATAGAGCAGCTGTTCGGCAAAGACCAACCGCTCCCGGCTGCTCCAATTTTCAGGATTAGAGGTGTTGCCCATGGTCAGACGAAGGCGGACTCGATGGTCTGCATGCACTCCCGGAACAGGAGCTTCTCCTGCTCGATGCCCCGGGGTGGATTTTCGATGGCCGCGAGAGCCGCCACTTCTCCCGGGGTAAGCCGTTCCTTCGGAATGCTGGAGGACGAGTGCTTGGCGTTGCCGAGGGCGTCAGCATGAGTGACAAGCGTGGCCGCGTCCATCATGATCGAACGAACACCGGGAAAGTGACCACGCAACGAGGCGAGGATCGCGATCCCTGAAGGATCCAAGTCGCCCCAGTAGACGAATTTTTGGGTTCCGAGCCAAGGCAAGAGCGGGAAATGCCCCGTGGCGGCTCCGCCCGCGCCCCACAGTGCCAGCGTGTTTGGCATCGGTGGCAGAGCGAGAAAGTTCGCTTTGTTCTCACAGGCAATGATGCGAGCATCAGCCGGAAGATGCAGGCGCGCCCATTCGTGAATTCGCAGCTCCAGATCAGCTACGGGAAAACCGACGGAGGCCTGCAGAAGCGGGCAAAGGAATCGTCCGCGAATGGAAGATTCATCCCGAGCGAATCCGCACCGTTCCTCGAAGGAGTGTTTGCTCGGATCAAAACCGCTCTCGGGCATCACGGCCAAAAGCGCTTCAATCCCACTTTGATGGGCCTCGATGAACTTCGTGTGGACGGAAACCGGCAAGGCCCGGACAAAGCAACCGGGCCGGGGATGGTGGCAGAGATGGTCGATTACTTCCAAGATACCTGCCCAGGCGCCCTGATGGGCTACCACGATCCTGG
>JBDKHE010000107.1:0-5103 GCA_039797805.1 Verrucomicrobiota bacterium | reverse complement strand
GCGGAGGGCGGTGGCAGTGTGGTGATAGCCGGGCGGCGATATGGCGGGATGGACGGTGGAAGCCCGGGCCGGGATCAGTTGACCGGCTCGGGGTTGCCCTTCTTCAGCTCCTGCTCGACGAGGGCGCCGAGGAGGGCGTTCTCGTTGTTGCTGGAGGTAAAGGCCATGAGCTGTTTCTCGAGTTCCGCGTAGCGGGGATTGGCCGGGGAGAGGTCGGGCAGCTGCTTGCTCTGCGCGTAGACAAAGAGACCCTTGTCGCCGAGGGCCACGAGGTCGGAGACCTGGCCGGACTCGAGATTGGCCAGCGCAGGGAGAACGGCCTGGGGCAGATCCTGCGGGGGTTGGCGGAGGGAGAAGTTGGCGTAGCTCTTGACCTCGAGCTTCTCGGCGGCGGCCTTGTCGGCAAAACCGGCGGCAGCGACCTGCAGGGCGGCCTTGAGGGTGCGGCCGCGCTCGATGAAGAGGCGGCGTTTCTCGTTGGCGCGGTAATCGCTCAGGACGCGGGTCCGGACGTCGGCGAAGAGCGGCTTGTAGGCGGGAAGCGTCTCGTTCCACAGCAGCACCACCATGCCATCCGGCGTGGGGAGCGGGTCGCTGAAGTATTTCTCCCGGGAGAGGCGGGAAATGGCCTCGGTGTAGCTGCCGAGCCAGGTGCGGTCGGCCGGAGGATTGTCCGGGGAGAACGGCGCCACGGCCACCGGCGTGACATGGACACTGGCGAGGTAGCTGGCGAGTTCGGGCGAATTGGGGGCCAGCTTGCGCTCGAAGAGGGCGACGGTCAGCTCATTGGCGACATGGGCGGCCTGACGGCGGCCGGCGGCATCCTTCAACGCGGCCTCAACCTGCGCGCGCACCTTCGGGAAGTTGTCGACGGTCGTGCCCGGAAGCGTGGCGTCCTTCTTGTCGGCATCCGCCGGCACCGGGAAACTGGACATGTTGGCGTTGTAGAAGGCGCGGAGCTCTTCCTCGGTCGGCCCGACCGGCGGGAGGAAGCTGGCGGTCTTGAATTCCAGCAGGCTCAGGCGCGGGCGCACCGGCACTTCGTAGCGGAAGGAATTTTCGTCGTGGAACTTCTTCAGCTCCTCCTCGGTGGGATTGATGGTGGGGTTGAAGCTGGCGTAGTCGATGGTGGCCGTCTGCACCGTCCAGGTGGCATCAATGCGGGCCAGCTGGCGTTTGACGTCCGCGGGCAGCACGTAGCCCGGGCCGCCGATCAGTTTCATCAGGCTTTCCAGGCGGGTGTCATCACGGAGCACGCGGTTGACATCGGCGATCTTGAGCTGGCTGCCGGCGGTCTTGAGGGAGTCGGCAAAGCGGGTGTAGGCCGATTGGTCGAAGGCGCCATCCTTGTTCTGGAAGGCGCGGAGGTTCTGCACGTATTTGGCCACCTGCTCAGGCGTGGGAGTGGGGAGGTGCAGCTTGTCGGCCAGCGCGAGGCCGGCCACGCGTTGCAGCGAGTATTCCTGCAACTGGCCGCCTTGGAGGGCGGCATAGCCGGCGCGGAGGTAACCGCTCAGCTCACCCTCGGTCATGACCCGGCGGGCCTGCTCCTGGTTGGCCAGATTGACATTGAAAAAGGGCTGCTCACGCACCCGGCCTTCGCCGTGTCCGATGCCGGAGGACTGGCTGTAGATGACCACCATCGGCAGACCGACGGCGATCAGGATGACGAAGAACACCAGTTTAAAGTGTCTCTGAAAGTACTTTTGGATCCAGGAAATCATGGGGGAAAGCGGGTCACGCTTGGAAAGGATGCCGTCCCTGTCAACAGGCGAAGCGGGAGGCCCGACGAGGGGCTGCAGGCTTGCAGCGAGCGTCCGGCTCTGCCGTGTTGTTGGCAACACCATGCACGGCATCGATTTTATCCAGGATCTGGCGGTTGTGATGCTGATCGCCGGCCTCGTTGGCTGGACCTGCCACCGGATCGGGCTGTCGGTCATCGTCGGTTACCTGGTGGCCGGCATGGTGATCGGTCCGTATAACAACCTGCCGATGGCCCTGGTGTCGGACGTCGACCGGATCGACACCCTGGCGCAGGTGGGGCTGGTGTTTTTGATGTTTTCCATCGGCATGAAGCTGAGCGTGCGCAAGCTGCGCAAACTCGGCGTCGCGCTCGTGTTGGCGACGGTGATCGAGGCGGTGGTCATCTACCAGCTGGCGCGGGTGGTCGGCGGGATCATGAGCCTGACCTCGGCCGAGACGGTCTTCCTCGGGGCCATGATCATGATCTCGAGCTCCGCCGTGATCATCAAGGTGTTGGCGCAGATCGGCGTCACGCATGAGAAGCCGGGTCAGATGGCGATGGGTATTTTCGTGGTGGAGGACGTGATCGCGGTGTTGCTGCTGACCGGTCTGAGTTCCTACGCCAGCCTGGCCGGGGCCCACGCCCAGTCGGCGCCCTTGGGACACACCCTGATGTTGCTCTCAGCCTTCGTGGTGCTGGTTGGCATTGCGGGGGTGCTGTTTCTGCCCTGGGTGTTGAAGAAACTCAGCCTGACCGGCGGGGCGGAGCTGCCCACCTTGGTGCAAGCGGGCCTGTTGTTTATTTTGGCAACCGCGGCGCAGAAGGCCGGCTTTTCCCTCGCGCTCGGCGCCTTTCTGCTCGGGGCGATCGTGGCCGACACGCCGCAGCGCACGCAGATCGACCGGACCTTCGAGGGGCTGCGTGATGTGTTCAGCGCCGTGTTCTTTGTGGCGATCGGCATGTTGATCGACGTGAAGTCCGTGCTCTACTCGTGGCAGTTTGTCCTGCTCGTGTCCGTGCTCGCGCTCGTGGGCCGGGCGCTGGCCTGCTCCGTCGGCCTGCTGATCACAGGTTCCCCGACAAGGGAAGCCGTGCGCGTGGGTCTGCTGGTGGTGCCGGTCGGTGAGTTCACCTTCATCATTGCGCAACTGGGCATCGCGGGTGGCGTGCTGCCCAAGAGTTTCCAGGCGGTGGCGGTGGGCGCGGCGCTGTTCACGACCTTTTTTGCCCCGTTGGTCGCAAGCCGGTCGCTGGGGATCGCCACCTGGCTGGAGGACCGGGAGCCGCGGTGGCTGTCGGCGTGGCTGCAGTCCTACCGCAGCTGGCTGGAACGGCTCCGGGCCCGCAGCACGCGCAACATGCTGTGGCAGATGAGTCGGAAACGCCTGATCCAAATCGGGGTGGAGCTGATGCTGATCACCGGCTTGCTGGCGTTTTCCGGCCCGCTCCTGCGCATGCTGCTCACGGTGGTGCCGCCCGACTGGCCTTTCCCGCGCGGACCGCAGATTATTTTTTGGAGCACGCTGTTCCTCGTGATTTTGGGGCCGCTGGTCGCCGCCTGGCGCAACCTGTCGGCGCTGGCGATGCTCGTGGCGGAAGTCGCCTTTGCGAAAAACCGCGCCAAGGGACAGCGCTTCGCCCCGATGCTGGAGCTGGCGCTGAAGGTGTTTGGCGGGCTGGTGATTTTTCTGTGGTTAAGCGCGTTCCTGCCGGTGAGCGGTTCGACCCGGTGGGTCCCGGTGGTCGTGGTGATCGTGGTGGGAGTGGTGTTCGCCTTTTTCCGGCGCAAGCTGATCTATTGGCACAGTGTGCTGGAAGTTGAGTTGCAGGAGCGGCTGGATCAGGCGCCGGGTGGCACGGCCCCGGCCTGGCTGATGCCGCACGGAGATTGGAAGCTGACGCTCGCGGAATGCATGATTCCCGATCTGGCGGACGTGCGGGGCCGGTCGCTGGGCGAACTGGAGTTGCGCGCGAAGATCGGTTGCACGGTCGCTGGGGTGGAACGGCAAGGGGTGCTGGTGGAAAACCCGCCGGCGACCTTCGCCCTTTATCCCCGCGACCGGGTGTTGCTGCTCGGCGACCGCGCGCAGGCGGCGGCGGGCAAGGCCTTCCTCACGCGGGTGTCGGGTTCAACCCCGCCGGTGAGCCTCGATGATGTCCACATGGAGGTGGTGACGGTGCCGCAGGACAGCCAGCAGGTGGACCGTACCTTGGGTGAATTGGCCCCGGCGCGCCGGCTCGGCGTGCAGGTGGCGGGCATCAACCGCAATGGCGGCCGCATCCTCAATCCCAGCGGCGAGGAGAAGATCCGTCCGGGTGACGAAGTGCTGGTTCTGGGCAGCCCCGACCAGATCGCCGCGTTCCGGGCGACGTTGAGCGGGTGAGGGGTGGGAGGGACGGTTGTTCCCAACGGCCGGTGGTTTGCTCCCCCGCAAAAAAAAGCGCGCCTCGTGGGGCGCGCTGGGAGAGGGGAGCCGTCACCGGCTCAGTTCTTGCCGGGTTTGGTTTCGGACTTGGGTTCTTCCTTCGGATCGTCCTTCGCGGCGTTCTTGAACTCCTTGATGGATTGACCGAGGCCCTTGGCGAGCTGCGGGAGTTTGGCGCCGCCGAAGAGCAGCAAAAGGATCACCAGAATGACGAGGAGCTCGGGACCACCGAGTCCGAGAATGCCGGCGATGGGTTCAGGGAAATTTGTCATGACGAGGGGAGGCTAGTTTGGACGGGAATTGAGTAAAGGCCGAAAGCGGAGCTCAGTTCTGCGGGAAGAGCGCCTTGGCGAGCGGGCCGCCCTGCTTGATGAACTGCGGCGGGATTGCCGGCGGCTTCTTGAGGAGGTTCTGCGGGTTGTCGATCTGCTCGGCATCGAAAAAGCCGTGCAGCTGACGGATGCGAGTCGGGTGACGCATCTTGCGGAGCGCCTTGGCCTCGATCTGACGGATGCGCTCGCGGGTGACCTTGAACTGCTTGCCGACCTCCTCGAGCGTGCGGCTGTAGCCGTCCACGAGGCCGAAACGCAGCGTCAGCACGCGGCGCTCGCGCTCGGTGAGCGAGTCGAGGACGTCCATGATCTTTTCGCGCAGGAGCGAGAAGGCGGTCATGTCGTAGGGATTGTCCGCAGACTTGTCCTCGATGAAATCGCCGAAACTGGTGTCGTCGCCGTCGCCGACCGGGGATTGGAGCGAGATGGGCTGCTGGGCCATCTTCATGATCTGCTGCACACGCTCGACGGGCAGGTTCATCTCCTCGGCCACCTCTTCCGGCGTCGGCTCGTGGCCGAATTCCTGGAGGAGCTGTTTCTGGACCTGCATCACCTTGTTGAGCGTCTCGATCATGTGGACCGGGATGCGGATGGTGCGGGC
>JBDKHE010000106.1:0-5914 GCA_039797805.1 Verrucomicrobiota bacterium | reverse complement strand
CCGCCCCCGATTCGATCCCCAACATCTGCCTGAATTCGGCCGCGCCCAGCACGGTCACGCCCAGGCGCTCCGCGGCAACCCGTTTAGCCCCCGCTCCCTCCCCGGCCCCCCGGTAGTCAGTCTGCCGGCTCACGCTCTCACGCACGATGCCTCCGGCGGCCAGCACTCGCTGCGTCGCCTGATTGCGGGTCAATCCGGGCAAGGTGCCGCTGAAGACAAAGACTTTCCCCTGCAGCTTGTCCGCAATCGGTGACTCCCTCGTTTCCCGTCCGAGTCCGGCGCCGATGAGGTCACGGCTGTCCGCCTGAATTTCCGGACGCGCCAGCCAAGCGACGATCGATGCCGCGGCGGAAGGTCCGACCGCGGCCACGAGCTGCTCTTTGCTCATCCGGCTCAGTCCGGCGAGGCTCCGGCCTGCCCTAGCCAACACCTTGGCGTTGGCTGGTCCCACCTGGGGAATGCTGAGCCCGTGGAGGAGCCGCCAAAGCTCCACCTGTTTGCTCCGCTCGATTTCCGCCAGCAGCCGGTCCGCCTTGCGCGCGCCGATGCCTTCAAGCCGCACCAGGTCTTCCCGACGCAGCCGGTAGAAATCGGCCGGACTTTGCAGCAACCCCGCCTGCCGGAGGACCGCGATGGTCGCCGGACCAAACCCCTTGAGGTCCACCGCATCGACCGACGCGAAGTGCTCCAGGCGTCGCTGCAGCTGGGCCGGGCAACGCATGTTCGGACAACGCAGCGCCACTTCCCTGGGATTGGCCGAGACCGGCGCACCACAGGACGGGCAGGTCTCGGGCAGCAGGTATTGCGGGGTGTCCGCCACCCGACGCGCGATGAGGACGTCGACAACGGCCGGAATCACCTCGCCGGCTTTCTCGACTTCCACGTAGTCCCCGATCCGGACATCCCGACGCTGGATCTCGCTTCCGTTGTGCAGCGTCGCCCGGCTGACCTTGGTCCCATCGAGTTCAACCGGGTCAAATTCCGCCACCGGGGTGAGCACGCCTGTGCGGCCCACCTGCCACGTGATCGCGCGCAACCGGGTTACCGCCCGTTCCGCCCCAAACTTGTAAGCCACGGCCCAGCGCGGCGCGTGATCATCAGCACCGACCCGTTTGCGCAGGTCGACGCTGTCCAGTTTCACCACCACGCCGTCGATCGGAAAACCCAACTCCCGCCGGCTCTGTCCCATGGTCTGGACCGCGGACCAGACTTCGTCCGCTGAACGGCCCACCGCAAACGTCGAGACGCCCGGCACCCCCCAGGCCCGCACCTGCGCGTGCCAGGCTTGTTGGGAGGCCGGCGAATCCGGACCCTCCCAAGCTCCCCAGCCGTAGATCACGATCGACAAGGTCCTTTCGGCCAGCTCCGCCGGATCCGTGGACTTCAACGTTCCCGCCGCGAGGTTGCGCGGGTGGGCATAGGGCTCCGCCCCGCGCGCCGTTCTGGCGGCATTGATGCGGGCAAACTCCGCGTAAGTGAGAAAGACCTCCCCGCGCAACTCGACCAGCCGCGGCGGACTCACGCCGGCAGCCAGCTGGAGCCTCGGCGGCAACCCCGGGATCAGACGTACATTGGCCGTCACATCGTCACCTTCGGTTCCGTTGCCGCGAGTGACCGCCCGCTTCAATTCCCCGCTCTCATAGGTCACGCTGATGGCGAGCCCGTCGTACTTGGGCTCAACCACAAATCCCAGGTCCGGTCGTCCCAATTGCCGCGTCAGCTTCGCGTGGTAGTCCCGCCAGGCGGCTTCGCTATAAACCTTTTGCAGGCTCAGCATGCGCTCGCGATGGATCGAGGTAGGAAACCGTCCGCTGCGATCATCGCCGACCCCGCTCTCCGCCACCGCCAGCTCCGGCCACGCCTGCTCCAAGGCCTGGAGCCGGCGCTTCAGCCGGTCGTACTCGGCGTCCGAAATCTCCGGCTTCGCGTGCTTGAAATAGAGTTCATCGTGCCGGGCGATCTCCGCGCGCAGAGCCCGGATGATCGCTGGCGGCGAGTCTGGCGCCTCTTGCCCAACACCTACCGACGCACCCACCCACAATAGCAACAATCCCAACAGCAGCCCACCGGCTGCGCCGTGCCACCCAGACCGGAGTTCAGACAATTGCATAAATCCTTTGTTGCCGACCCTGGTCCCCGGTGGCGGTTGTATCGCCAAGCCAGCGCGCCATTCGGACGACGTCAAGAGCACAGGCCGTCTGCATCAAGCGATTGCATTTGTCCTCCTTCGATAGCGCCCGTATCCGAGGGCATGACCATGACTACCCGAATCAGACTCCTCCCCTTATTCCTCGCCCTGGCCACTGTTGGATTTCTCACCGGATGCTTCGAAACCAAGCAGGAATTCACCCTTAACCCGGATGGCTCGGGCAAGGTGGTTCACGAATCGAAGTTCTCGGCCATGGATCTTTCGGGCAACAAACAGGGTTCCGAAAAACAAATGAAGGCCGCGGTCGCCGAGATCATCAGCAAGTCCAAGGGCGTGGACGCCTGGCGCGACGTAAGCTACGAAATGCTCGACGACGGCAAGATCTCCTTCAAGGGCACGGCCTACTTCCGCAGTCTCTCCGCCCTCGATATTCCGAACCAGACGATGCTCGAATTCGATTGGACCACCTCCGCCGACGAAACCGGCGTGCTCGCCCTGCGGGCGAAAGACAGCGACAAGAAGCAGGCGAAAGCATCGGCCCCGACGGAGAACCTCACGGGCGAGGCGCTCACTCAGAAGCTCAGGCAGGACCGGGCCCAGTGCCAGCAGATGAAACCGATGATGGCCATGATCATGGGGGCGATGAAGCACGACGTGGTGTTCCACCTGCCCGGCCGGGTGGGCAAATCATCCGGCTTCCAGAAGAGCGCAACCGGGGCCTTGAGCCTGCGCTTCGACGGCAACAAGATGTTGGAAGCGATGGATAAGCTGATCAGCGACGATACGTGGATGGCCCGCAACTCGGGCGTCATGAAGCCCGATTCCGCCCCGCCGATGGACGAGCAGATGAGTCAGCTCCTCTTTGGCGAGAAGGGTCCCATTCAGGCCACCGTGACCAAACTGGGCGGGCCGGCCTTCGATTATGAGGCCGAGGTAGCCGCCGCGCGGGAGGACTTCGCCACGTTGCAACAGCAACTCGGACGGAGCCCGGTCGCCGTCACCGCCGCCTCCGCGAAGGGCGGAAAGCTCAAGGGCCTGAAGGTACTGGGTGTGCAACTGGTGCGCGGCTTCGACGAGGAGATGGATAACCGCCCTTTCAATGCCGAACCCGGGTTCACCCTGTCCTTACTGGCCGAACTGCCCGGCAGCGTCCTGGCCATGACCGATGAGTGCGGACTCGACACCGCCATCGCCGACGATGGCACCGACCTCCTGCCCGAGTCCGACTGGGACCGCCGCATCGCGTTCCTCAATCTGACGCCGGACAAAACGCGTGTGATGTTCGAAGCCAAAATGGGCCTGCCCGGCCCCAAGGTGAAGGGCCTGCGCGAGGTGACCGGCCATCTGCAATACCGGGTGGCCAGTGGCTCCAAGGAGGTCAACCTCGGCTTCAAGGGCCTCACCGCAGGTGCCACCGGCCAGGAACTCGGCGCCCAGATCGACGCCATCGGCGCGGATTCCGGCAACGATGGTCCGCAGCAACTGGAGCTAAGGCTGAACCTCAAACCCGATGAGCTCAAAGCCCTGTATCTCGTGGTGGGCAAACAACGCACCGAACTCAAGAACCACGGCTACAGCGGCAATGACGAGGAGTACACTTACACCTACGAATCCGAGTCCGGCTTCCCCGCCAAGGGCCGCCTGGTCGCCGAGGTCTTCGCCGAAGTGCAGGTATTCAGCGCCCCCTTCAAACTCGAGAACATCTCTCTGCTGGGCGAGCAACGCTAGCGTACCCCCGATCAGGGCGCCCGGATCAAGCTCCGGGCGCTACAGTTCACTACCGCATGGGGTCGTGAGGCCTTGAATGCGCGATTATTCAGGCTCGCGTACCAGCCTGACACACCCCGTCGCTTCACGACGCCCCTCTTTCTAGAGGGGACCCAATCAACGGCTCCGGAAATCCCCTCTGGAAAGAGGGCCACGGCCGTGAGCTCAGCCGAACGGTGCCCGGCAGGGCGGGTGTGTTGGAAATGGCGTGAAAGCTATTCCTTCTTCCCGTCAGTCTATTGCGCGACCCTCAATAGACACGGAGCACACCGCGGCAATCCGGCGAAGCGCAGGGGCTTGCATGGCACTTCCCCACGGCACGCTGCCTTCCGGTTTCGTGCGTGAATTCCTACCGCGCTCATTTCGCTCTTGTCCCTCGGTGAACTCTGTCCGCAGCTCGATGTTCTCTGTGACGCAACTCATCTGCTGAATTTGGATTAATGGGTGGGAGCAACCTTGGTCGCGACTGTCGCGTGCAAGCACGCTCCCGCACCCGAGGCACGGGTCACGCCGACATCCGCCTCCGAAGCTAGCCCCCCCAGCCGTCATCCTGATTCCGCAAAGCCGGGCGAAGAATGCGCGGAGAGAATCGCCTGCTCGAGTCACGACACCCCACCTGGGGGCTCAGGTCGACGAACGATTTCACAATGCGAGCCCGCACCGAAACCATTGCGCATTTCGCCGGAGCCGTCACGTTTGCCTCCATGCAAAATGCCTCCTCTCTTCCCCGTACCTGGGACCTCAGCAGCTACTTCCCGTCGTTCGACGGTCCCGAATACCGCCGGTTTAAGGCCGACCTCATGGCGGGCCTGGCCGCGCAGTTGGCCTCGGCCTCGGCCCTGGCCGATCTCACCGCCGACACGCGCGCGGCGTGGGCCGGCCAGTTCAACGCCTTTGAGGATCTGTCCGCCCGGCTCACCCACTACTCCTCCTACCTCGGCAACCTGAATGCCGCCGACACCGCCAACGAGGCCTACAAGCGCGAGGCGGCCCAACTCGCCACCTTGTCCGCCTCCCTCGGCAAACTGCACAATGAACTGCTCCGCGCCCTGGGCTCCGCCAACGCCGCCGACTGGAACGCTTTCCTCGCCGAGCCGGCGCTCGCGGGCGCGTCGTATGTCGCCACCCGCATGCGCACGGAGGCCAAGCACCGCATGTCCCTCCCCGAGGAGGCGCTGGCCAGCGATCTCGGCGTGGACGGCCTGGCCGCCTGGGGCCGGCTCTACACCAATGTCGCCGGCGCCATGAGTTTCGAAATGATCTGGCCCGACGGACGAAACGAGGTCGTGCCCATGGCGCAACGCCGCGCCCTCATGGCCAGCCCCGATCGCGCCATCCGCGCCGCCGCCTTCAAGCAGGGCAACCTCACCTGGGCCACCCACGGCCAGACCTGCGCCGCCGCGATCAACGCCATCGCCGGCACGCGCCATACGCTGTACGCCCGGCGCGGCCAGACCCATTTCCTGGACCAGCCTTACTTCGACGCGGCCGTGTCCGCCCCGACCATCGACGCCATGTTCGCCGCCATTGCCGCCAACTACGAGGTGCCGCGGGCTGCGCTGCGCCTGGGCGCCCGCCTGCAGAAGACTCCGGCCCTCGCCTTCTACGATCTTGAGGCCCCGCGTCCGCTCGACCCCGTACCCCCGCTCAGCTGGGCCGAGGCGGTCAACCTCGTTGATCGCGCCTTCACCGCCGGCTACCCGCGCCTGGGAGAATACTTCCGCTCCATGCTCACCCAACGCTGGATCGAGTCGGAAAAACGTCCGGCCAAGCGCTCCGGCGCCTACCTGACCGGCTCTCCCGTGACGGGTGAACAGCGGGTTTTCATGACGTTTGCCGACACCATGCACGACGCCAATACCCTTGCCCACGAGGTCGGCCATGCCTGGCACAGTCATGTCATCAAGGACCTGCGCCCGCTCGCGCAGGACTATCCGATGACCCTCGCCGAGACCGCCTCCACCTTTGCCGAGAAGGTGTTCCTGCACTGCCTGCTGA